>JAYYZV010000053.1:0-15047 GCA_036339975.1 Pseudomonadota bacterium
ATCTGCCCTGCAGAACGCTTAAGAACAAGGATGAACCTGATGAAAAGATTTTTGACACTGGCAGCCACACTTTTGCTCATTGCCGCACCCCTTGGAAACGTTCAGGCGGCGGGTTCTGGCAACGACAGCGGCGCCTCCAAGCCGAGTGTGGATGATACCTATCGAAAGGCGGTTCGGGCAGTCGATGCCAAAAAATACCGAAAGGCAATCAACCTGTTGAACAACGTCATCGACCAGCAGCCCCGCCATCCCGATGCCCTGAATTATCTCGGGTACAGTCACCGTAAATCCGGCGACTATGCCCGGGCCGTCACCTACTACCAGAAGGCAATTTCCCTGGATGCCGACCACCGGGGCGCTAACGAATATCTGGGGCAGGCCTTCGTCGAACTCGGAAACATTCCAGCGGCTGAAAAACAGCTGGCTGCTCTTAAACGGATTTGCGGCACTGATTGCAGTGAGTATTTGTCCCTGAAGAAGTCGCTTGATGCAGCGGTCGCGAAACGCGCAAAACAGGGCTAAGCATATATCTATCCTGGTGCGGGGCAGAACGGAATGGTTCGTAAGGTACGGCTGACGACGGGCCTTATTCTGTTTGTTTTTGTGGCCAGTCACATGGCCAATCACGCTCTCGGAATTCACTCTCTCTCGGCGATGGAAGCGGGAAGGGAGAATTTCCTGCTGATCTGGCGAAACCCCATCGGCTCAGCCGCCATGATGGGATCGCTGTTCATTCATCTGTTGCTCGCTACCTGGGCTCTTTACGACAGACGCTCACTAAAAATGTCGGTGGGTGAAGCCCTGCAACTGTCTCTGGGTTTTGCGATCCCGTTACTTCTAGCCCTTCATTTCGTCGGGTCGCGGGGTGTCCACCAGATGTTCGGGACGAATGATACCTACGCCTTCATCCTCCTCGCACAGTGGAAATTTTCTGAAAACGGGGTCCTGATCCAGACTGCAGGCCTTTTCGCAGCCTGGATACACGGCTGCATCGGTCTTTATTTCTGGCTCAGACTGAAACCCTGGTTCGCAAAATTCTCCCCTGTCCTGTTGTCTATTTCTGTGCTGCTGCCTGTTTGTGCCTGGCTTGGATATTATGCCGGCGCCAAGGAGGCGCTGGTCTTGTTTGAAGATCCGGTATGGCGCTCTGAATTCCAAAGGACGGTCAAACCGCCCAATTCGGCTGGCGTAAACCAAATTCTGGATATCGCCTTCTGGGTCAGAATGACCGTGTTAGGCCTGATCGGTGTCGCGCTGTTCGGCAGACTTGGTCGCTGTATCGTCGAACGTCGGCGCGGTTTCTTCCGTATCGACTATCCGGGGGATAAATCCGCAAAAGCAGCGCCTGGGATCAGCATCCTAGAAGCGAGCCGGCTGAACGATATTCCGCACGCCTCTGTTTGTGGCGGCCGGGGGCGGTGTTCGACATGCCGTGTGCGGATTGTGGAGGGTGCGGACAATCTTCCCGATCCGTCATCCGAAGAAACGAAGGTCCTGGATAGGGTAGGGGCACCGCCAGGAGTACGCCTTGCCTGCCAGGCTATTCCTTCGGGGAATGTATCGGTTACCCCACTGTTGCCCCCCAACGCGACGGTTCGCGACGCGCGGCGCCGAAGTCCCGATCTGGCCGGGCAGGAACGGGAAATCGCCATTCTGTTCGCCGACCTGCGGTCGTTCACGCGGTTTTCCGAGAAAAAACTGCCTTATGATGTCGTCTTCGTCCTAAACCGATACTTCGCCCATATGGGCGAAGCAGTTGAAGAAGCCGGCGGTCACCTGGACAAATTTATCGGCGACGGCGTGATGGCGCTGTTCGGTACCAAAACAGATGTCGCCTCCGGCGCCCGTCAGGCGCTGGAAGCGGCAAGCAATATGTCAAAGAAGCTGGCTGAGCTAAACGCTCAGCTTGGCGACGAACTGGATGAACCTCTGCGTATCGGTATCGGCGTTCATGCGGGCCCCGCGATTATCGGGGAAATGGGATACGGCACGGCTTCCGGCCTCACGGCGATTGGGGATAGTGTAAATACGGCCAGCCGTCTGGAAGCCATGACCAAGGAATTCGGCGCTCAACTGATTTTTTCCGAAGACGTGGCCAAACATGTATCGTCAAACGCGGCGAGTATGGAGAAGCACACGGCTGAGGTACCCGGTCGCAACGAACAGATTGGGATATTTGTTGTGAAGAACGCCGAAAGCTTAAAAGCAGAGATCTAAAAGCGTAGGCTAACTGAGTTTCCTAGAACTGGTCCAAAAGCTGAGGCAGAGAAACGATTTGTCAGGTCAATTGCCTGGGGAAGCTTGGCTTTATAACTCACTATTTCTATTACCTAGTGATATTCAACTAACCTCACCGTTTTTGACTGCCCGGCTTTTTCAGTCACATACTTCACCGCTTGCTACGGGTATCCGGTACGGGGCAATTCTCACGGCAAAGAAAAAATAAACCAAATAAAATGGATTAAATATTGCCAATAAAAAATTGAATTAAATAGTTTTTTCCTTTTAGTCGTTGAGAGCCGGCGTCTCATCCTGATTGGCAAGGTCGAATACCTGAACCAGCACTTCTGGGGATTGTGCCCCGGATACGGCGTATTTGCGATTGACGATAAAGCAGGGGACGCCGTTCACACCAAGTCTCCGGGCCAATTCGTCTTCGGCGAGGATGCTTTCCACATCCGTATCTGTTTCGAGGAAATTTCGGGTTTTATCGCTGTCCAACCCCACTTCCGCGCTGATATCGGTCAGAACCGATATATCCCCGATATCTTTACCTTCCAGGAAATAGGCATCGAAGACGGCACTCACGACCGGTGTCTGAAGATCAAACTCCGCCGCATATCTGATCAGTCTGTGAGAATTGACGGTGTTAGGGGTCTTTCCAATAGCGCTGAAATTGAAATCTATCCCCTCTTCGGCGCCGGCGCGTGCAAGGCTGCCATGGACCGTTTTTGCCCGCTCCAGACCGCCGAATTTTTCTGCCACGTAGGCACGGCGGTCCATACCCTCGGTCGGCATGTCGGGGTTCAGTTGAAAGGCGCGCCAGCCAACCTGCAGATCTTGCTGAGGACGGATCGATAGCGCACGATCAAAACGTTTCTTGCCGATGTAGCACCAGGGGCAAACGGTATCGACGATGATGTCTATCTTCACGAAGAAATCGGGCCCTCAAATGTAATCGTGGTTTCAGTCTGCCGTAAAATAATGCACGCTGAAAAGGGAATCGCTATCGGTCCAGCTTGCCACGGGCACGTAACCCGCCCGCCGACATAGGTCCCGGAATTCATCAACCCGATATTTGCAGGAAATTTCCGTGTTTATGTATTCGCCGACGGAAAATTTGAATGATTTGCCTCCAACCGAAACGGTTTGAGCAACGGAACTTACAAGATGCATTTCAATGCGGCCTTCATCTTCCAGATAGACCGCGTTGTGGGTGAAGGCGGACAGATCAAAATTGGCACCCAGCTCCCGGTTTACCCGGGTTAGCAGATTGAGATTGAACTCCGTCGTCAGCCCGGCTGCATCATTATAAGCGGCATGGAGGACAGATGGATCTTTCTTTAGATCGACGCCGATCAAAAGACCGCTTCCGGTACCCAGCGTTTCGAGGATTCCCCTGAGAAATATTTCTGCTTCGTCAGGCGAAAAGTTTCCGATTGTGGAACCCGGAAAAAACGCCACGTTTCGGGCGTCCTGCCGCCGCGGGGCCGGAACCCGGAATTCCGAAGTATAGTCTGCGCAAACAGCGGCGACATCCAGATCAGGATAGTCTTTTGCCAGCGTTTCCGCGCTTTTCAGCAAAAATTCTTTCGAGATATCGACCGCCGTGTATTGAGCAAGGTCGGGCAGGGCGTTCAACAAAGTGCGTATTTTTACACTCGCACCGCTGCCGAGTTCGACCAGATGGGCGCCACGGCCGATAAGCTCCGCAATTTCTCCCAGCCGGTCTTGAAGAATGCCGATCTCCGTCCGGGTCGGGTAATATTCCTCGAGGTCGCAAATCTGGTCGAAAAGCCGCGACCCGTGTTCGTCATAGAAAAACTTGCATGGTAACTCCTTCTGGTCGCATGAAAGCCCGTTAAGTACCGCTTCCAGAAAATCCTCGGTTTCAGGATTGAGGTCTATAAAAGATACCAGCGATGCGGGCTCCGCATCGGCTTCATGTTCGGTCCTGACCGTCATTTTGGTTCCCACGTACGTGAAGGAAACTTATGCGGCTTCCAAAGACATACGATCCCTGTAAGGGGCTTTATTCGTTAAAAACAACCTATGTCGGCGCCGTAATGATGGCAACACTGGGGGGAGAGACAGTCGTGTCTTCTGCCTTACGACAAATGCTTGTCTGTAAGGGATCCAAGAAATGCCCCCGCTTCATTTAGGTAACTCTGCTTTTTCTCCGAGGACCATTTCGCCAGCGTGCGATAAGGCATCGCCATGCGGGGGTTTTTATCAAGATGAGATTGATTTTGAAGCAAGAATGCCCAGTACAGGTAATTGAAAGGGCATGCTTTTGGCCCAGTCTTCTTCTTTACATCGTAGGCACAACCTTTGCAGAAATCAGACATGCGATTAATATATGCGCCTGAAGAAGCGTAAGGTTTGGATGCCATCTTGCCGCCGTCGGCGAATACGGCCATTCCCAACGTATTCGGCATCTCGACCCACTCAACAGCGTCGGCGTAAACAGCGAGATACCAGCGTTCGATCTCCCTCGGGGCTATGCCCGCAAGCAACGCGAAGTTTCCAGTTATCATCAGCCGCTGAATATGGTGAGAGTATGCGGTATCGCGGGTACTTTTAATTGCTTCGCTTAGGCACCGCATATCAGTCTCACCGGTCCAGTAGAATTTCGGGAGGGGCCGGTTCGCGCCTAAAGCATTAGCGTCTGCATAATTTGGCATCAACGTCCAGTAGACCCCACGGACATATTCCCGCCAGCCCAATATCTGACGAATAAACCCTTCGGCTGCGTTGATCGGCACAGCGCCTGCGCGCCAGGCATCTTCAACTGCAGAGCAAACTTCACGCGGGGACAGCAGGCCGAGATTGAGGGATGGCGCAAGCAGAGAATGGTAAAGAAAGCTCTCACCCGCCTTCATGGCGTCTTGGTAATCGCCGAACCAGGGCAGGGCGTTGTCTATGAAATCCCGCAACGCCTCCAGCGCGTCGGCGCGGGTCACCGGCCAACTGAATTTATCAACAGCGCCAAAATGATTGCCGAAGCGATGCGCCACGAGCGCTATGACCTCACGTGTCTTATTGTCGGGCGCGAAGCGAAGCCGCTCCGGAATTGAGGCGTCGGCTGGCAAGCTTTTACGATTTTCCGCATCATAATTCCAAGCGCCGCCCTCTGGCTGATCACCGTCCATCAGAATCTGATGTTCTCGACGCATTTCGCGGTAGAAATTCTCCATCCGCCAGCTGCGTCGGCCACTGGCCCAGTCAGCGAACCTCTTATGGCTCGCGAAAAAGCGACGATCAGAACGTATTTCGACGGGAATGCCGGTAAGAGTTTCCCAGCTTTCGGCAATCGCCTTTACACGCCATTCCGAAGGTTCGGTCACAACAATACGGCTTGGGCTATGCCGAACCACCGCGCGTTGGATCTCGGTTGTGAAGCTGCCCGTATTGTCAGGGTCGTCCAGGTCTACATAGTCAACTGTCAGGCCGCGCTGGCGAAGCGTCTCAGCGAAATGGCGCATAGCCGACAGCACCAGTACTATTTTTTGTTTGTGATGCTCGACGCAGGTGTTTTCTTCCATTACCTCCATCATCAGGATAACGTCACTGCGTGGATTGTGATCGTCCAGCGCTGACAGTTCCTGAGACAACTGGTCACCAAGAATAATTCTCATGACGCTCATGACGAGGCGGGCCCCAGTTCCGGCTCAAGGCGGTTCGACGCGGTGCGGCAGCGCGCCGAGCAGTATTTCACGTAGACCCAGTTGCGCGCCCATTTCTTACGCCAGACAAAGGGCCGACCGCAAACCACGCAGAGCTTGGTAGGTAAATCAGTCTTGCGACGCATCCTGGCCATCGGTTCACCAGGGCACCGGCTGGCCACGCCAGTCGAAAAAACCGCCGTTGGCATCCGCCGTGAGTTGATCAATTACGGCGAGCAGATGTCCGGCAGCCACCGCCGGAGAATGAACCTCCAACCCAGTCTTCGCGAACGGAGCGGATAGCGCCGTCGCTACCGTGCCGGGATGCAAAGCAGTGCATAGTGCGTCTGGAGATCGACGTTTCAATTCAATCGCAGCTGTCCGAACCAATTGGTTGAGAGCGGCTTTCGAAGAACGGTAGGAATACCATCCCCCTAGTCGATTTTCGTCAATGCTTCCGACCCTGGCGGAAAGCGTTGCAAAGACCGCTTTTCCCAACCGCGCCATTCGCGGCAATACGTACTTCATGATTAGCGCGGGCCCGATGGCATTTAATTCAAAGGAGCGCGCTAGATTGGTCGCATCGAGTTGCCGCCAACTCTTCTCTGGTGCCTGGCGTTCATCATGGAGAAAACCCGTTGCATCGATCACCAAACGAAGCTCACCCTGTTCAGCGGCAAACGCAGCGGCACGAGCGAGACTGACTTCGTCCGAGAGGTCGATTGAGGGTGAGGTGCTACGGCTGAACGAAACCACATGGGAAAAATGTTCCGCGGCCGTGATGGCTTCTACCAATGCGCTTCCAATGCCGCCGTTCGCGCCGAACACCACCGCAACGCCGGCCTGGGGAAAGGAGGTAAAGTTAGGGCCGTAAGCCGGTTCCCCTTCGGGTTCAAATTTCCCCGTCACAGGCGCTTGGCTCTGCCAATTAGAGCCCGAAGGCGCAGAAACCGACAAAAGAAACGGGAGATGAACGGTCGAACCGGGAGAAAGAACCTGTAGCCCCACTCAAGGGCGATGAGGGCTCCCGGCACCGACGCGGCACGTGCTGCCCAGCGCCATCTGGGCAAACAAGTCCAAACCTCTACGAATGCGACCGCGCCGGAAAGGACACGCCCGTCACTTGCGCGGACATGAAAGCGCTCCATTGCCCGCTCCCTGGAAATTCCTTCCGGGGGTTTGGAGCCGGTTTCAGAAATGTCGACAAAACGCAGGGCTCGGGCCTTATCCTCGCGCCTATAATGTCCTATCTCCGCCCGACATAATGAACAGGAGCCATCAAAATATACCGTCGACTTCGGGCGCCTTGCCTCCACGCTGATCTCCCAAAATTCCAAAGATTAGTTAATCAGTACCGGAGATTGTCGAATGTATGTCTGATCTTGAATCTGTCGAACGAGGAAGTCGGCAACGTTCGCGCGAGAGATGATCCCGTTGCGCCACTGGCTGGCCTCTGAGAGAACCTGGTAGTGGTCGGTCTGCGGCCCACTGGTCAACACTCCAGGTCTCGCGATCGTCCAATCAAGTTCGCTGTCCTTGATCAGTTGCTCTTGCAAACTTTTATCATCATAGGCGCGACCGAAAACGATCTGGAACGGTAGACGCTGCAGGTAGCTGATATTCGCGCGACTATCACCGGCCCCAAAACCCGTCACAGAGATGAGACGTTTCACACCTTCGCTCGTCATCGCCTCTAATAGCAACTTGGTGGCGACAGAAAATAGGCGGACAGGCCGAATCAGTTCTCCTAAGCCAACCCCGAGGGATTGAATGACGGCATCTACCCCAACAAGAGCTTTCTCTATGTCATCGGTTTTCAATGCGTCCCCCTGCATTTTCTCGAGGCTTGAATTGGAGAAGGGTATTCCTGTCGCTGATCGGGCTAAGGCACGCACTTGAAAACCAGCAGCCAGAGCTTGGCGGGTCGCCTGCAAACCTATGCCCTTGCTGGCACCAATAATTAAAATTCGCACAATTCACCCTTGAGAGGTTATCAAGAAAAATGCCGTCTAAGTTTCTTTGGTCTTTCAGGTATCGACTGCGCTGGATAGCTGCTTTTCCCAGCAAGCGTCTCTGGGAGGACGAGATCGCTGCAGATGCTTCTTTTCAAGATGGCTTGTGCTCCCTATAGAAGCTAAACCGCGCGCAAACACTCGCCTGATCGTTGACCGCCAATTTGATCGCACCTTAACATCGCCACGGCACCCGAGAAGTTCGGCGAAAGGGTGTTTATTGTTGGTTGAACAGTCTTCGGGTGATTTTAGGTTCCTAACGATTAATACCGCGGGCAAAAAGTTCAGGCTTAGCGGCAGCAG
The DNA here is from genome assembly GCA_036339975.1 of Pseudomonadota bacterium. Taxonomy (GTDB): domain Bacteria; phylum Pseudomonadota; class Alphaproteobacteria; order MPNO01; family UBA830; genus UBA830. The sequence goes on from JAYYZV010000053.1 coordinate 8,201, forward strand.
CCGTCCACGTCGTAACCGTGATAGCTGCAGCCCCGATTAAAACGGTATGGCCGATCACACTAAAAGCCAGAAACGTATAACTTCCAGCCGCTACCGCGACGGCAACGGCCCACATCAGACCAAGCGCCTGCAAAACATAGTGGCGCATGGCGACATCGGGAATATGGCGCAGCGGACTGACTTCATGGCTGAAGACAAAATCCCAACAATACACGATGGATTTGCGAATGGATTGGATCATGATGGACTCCCGATGTTAACGAACACATAAATTACGTTCCGATAGATCGTTTGGATTAGTTCATGGCAATAATCAGCAGTACGACTGAAGGTTCGTGTTGAGGATGATCGCTCTGACCAGAATGACACCCTCAAGCAACGTTGGATCGATCAGCTAAAACCCGTGTTTCAAGATTTGCGAACAATCTGTCTGACATGCATTTGTCCAGATAGATCGAGACTAGCTGCCGTATTTGGTTTTTGCGGTAATGAACGTCAGGAAGGCCGCGCCGACGAAAAGCGCACTGATCCAGAAGACCCAGGCGCCGCCCCAGTTATCCATGGCATAGCCCAGGACAATCGGGATCAACGCACCGCCGAGATTAGATCCGGTTGACGCGAAGCCCATCACCTTGCCCATTGAACCAGGCGGTGTGACGGAACGGAGCAGTAGATCCCGCGAGGGTATCAGAAGGCCGATCAGGTATCCTGAGATAGCGAGAAGGGCGATCAGGGGAATGCCCTGAATATTTACCCAGCCAAGCAAGGCGATGATCAGGGCGGCCGGGATAAGGGTTAAAATTGCCGTCATAACCCTCGGGCCGAAACGGTCCGCGACGTATCCACCGGAGAGGATGCCGACTACTGACCCCACGGTGAATGTGCTGAGCGCCAGCGCGGCGATAACTTCGGGTGTGCCGTACATATCGTTGAGCGCCGCCACCAGGAAAGCGCGAACACCCCCGCCGCCCATCTGATGAAGGATGAAATAGAGAAAACACATCATGATCGGGAAAGTGAGGAGCAGGCGCAGACCCGCAGTAAGCGTCATCGTTTGAGACGGTTCTGACTCCTCTCCAGGCTTTTTATGCGAACCCTCGCGACCGTCTCCCAAGGCTGCCGACTGCGTCAACAGGACGAGTGCGCCCAGCAAACCGATAATGCCAATTATCAGGAACGACGCCCGCCAATGCCAGAGTGCGGCCACGCCTGTCATGAAAATCGGTGCAATCGCAAATCCCAGATAACCGGTCGCCGAATGGATGGAAAACGCGCGCCCCATACGTTCTTCGCTGACCCTGGCGGACAAAATCGCGTAATCCGCCGGATGAAATACCGTATGCCCAAGCCCAGCGACGACGGCGAGGATCAATAACTGCCAATAGGCAGTGGAAAAGCCGAACAGCCCGATTGCCATTCCTTCCAGGGCCAATCCGCCGATCAAGACGGTGCGGGCTCCCATTTTATCGACCAAGAACCCTACGGGTGTCTGCGCAATCGTCGTGGCGGTCGCGAACGCGGTGATAATTGCGCCTGCTTCGGTGTAGTTCAGGGAAAATACCGACATCAGAACGGGGAACATCGGCGGGATAACCAGCCAGTAGACATGGCTCATCATGTGCGGAAAGCACACAAGGCTGATGACCTTGATATCCTGGTTCAGCGTCCCTGAGATTCGTGCCACGACTTTGTTCCCGAATGGAATTGCGAGAAGATAGACGACCGGGGAGCGTTGTTAAATCCCGCGATTCGACGAAATGGGATCAGTATTTGATCCTTTCGGGTAACCTAGTCGCGACGCGCCAAAAATAACAATCGAAGAGGTGTTCAAGCGTTGACAACCCACATCGCTCCGCCTTACCTGGGCCGGCGCATTGCTGGCTGGCACCGTTTTCGGGGTCATGGCCGTCAGCCTCAGCAGCTCCCCGGACAGTATCTTCGAACTGTTGGGTTTACGCGCGGACGCAAAGCAAAAATCCTCTACAGAGTCGGAAGAAACCGCATTGATCTCATAGAAAATATAGAACGGCGGTCGAAATACGCAGACCGCTGTTCGGTTGCGAAGGTTGCCCCCTGGGGTGGAGATACGCCAGACCTTTCAACAGAATCGAATATGTCTTTACGGCAGCTCGGCCAAAGTGACCGAACTCAAAAGGATAAATAGCTGTTTAAAGGCTCTCCGGTGGGCAGGCGGCCATATACCAGTCGGCGATCTGACGGCCGACAACGAATATCGTATCGCCCCGTTCCTGCAGGATATCCAGCATCCGCTCTAGATAGGCGAAGCGGTGCGGAACGGCAATCAGGTGCGGATGAAGCGCCAGCGTCATTACACGGGGTTGGGTTTTCAACTCTCGTTCAAAAACGCTGAGTGTATCGACCAGCCGGTCGTAGATTTCCGACGAGCTGTACATGTGGCCGGCGTAAAGAGGGCTGTCGTTCAGTTCCAGCGTATAGGGAAGCGACAGAAGCGGTCCGTGTTTGGTTAACATCCAGGACGGAAGATCATCCAGAACCCAGTCGAATAAATATTCAATACCCAACTCCTTCAGGATGTCTGGTGTGTCGAACGTTTCTTTCAGACCCGGGCCAAGCCAGCCGGCGGGGCGGCTACCGGTAAAATCCTCAATCATCTGTATTGCCAGGGCGATGACATCGCTTTCGTCAGTTTCCCCCTGGATAGATTTCTGATGGACGCCGTGGCCGATGAATTCCCAGCCGGCATCGCGCATTGCGACCGCGCAACTGGGGTATGCCTCGATTACCCCGGCATTCAGGCTGACGCTCGCAGGCAAACCCCGACGTTCAAAACACTCCAATAATCTCGGCATGCCCGCCCGCATCCCGTATTCCGCCCAGGCAAAATTCGGAATATCAGGAATCTGCTCCAGACCATGGGGCGCGGTCAGGTATTTTCGGGGCATTCCCTGATCGAATAACCAGTGTTCAACATTCACCACCAGATGAACAATCAGCGGCTTCCCGTCGATACCCTCCAACGGGGATCGCTCCGACGACATCTGATAGGGGATTCTCGGGTTACTGCTCATCTGCGGGTAACTTTCAAAAGGGTGATCCAGATTTGTCGGCGAATTATGCGCGCATACAACAACAGCGGAAAGGACAGTAGAATGCCGAACGGCAGAGAATGGATGGAAACAAATTCAATGCCTCCAATCTAGAAATTCTCATAGCCCACATCATCGCCGTCATTTGTTGCCTCTGTAATGATTGCTCCGTTGGTCGATTAACCCGCGGTTAATTGACGTGAAAGAATACTATCGGGTCCTGCGGCGAGCGCAGTCCGGTCTCGACCATCACGCCCATGAATACACGCACGAGTACAAAAGGAATTTCTGGTGCAGTTCGAGAACCATATTGATACACGGCTGCTTAGTCGTGTCGAGCACATCGTATTCCAGACTTATAGCATCGAGATTAAAGCCGACATGCGAGATTTGGGTTTAGGACACGTAAATTTTCCTGCGGGCGACCCGGGAGCCCGTGATTACGAAAATTCGCTTCCAACCGCTGCAGAATAATCAGCAAGCCCCGCCAAATGGCGGTTTTTCTACTCCAGATAAAGCAGGGTCTCAGGCATAGTACCGCCCGCAGAAAACCCGCCATCTGTCAGGCAGGCATTGACCAGATCGATTTTCGCTATGTCTCCGTTTGCGAGTGCAACCAAAGTGTAAATGCCGTCTTTCATCGGCAGCGCGTGAAACGGTTCGGCAGGAAGTTCAATTACCCGCCGTTCGTTCAGATTGGATACTTTCAGTAGCTCCACATATCCTCGATCCGCAGGTTCGTCATAAGTGGTGACGATTAGCTGTTCGCCGTTTCGGCTGTTAAATGGCCAGCCAGGGACGCCGGTTAATGCAAAGGTGCCGGACAATTCGCCACTTGCCAGATCGATTATATGTAAAAGGGGACGGTTAAAATCTCCAACGTACAGACATTTACCGTCTGCAGATACGCGAACGGCCTGTGCGCCGACGGGTACCTGGAAGCGGCGGGTAATCTCACGTCTGGAAACGTCGACCTCAACGACAACCGGATATTCCTTGGCAGAGAAATAGATGTAACCTTCGTCGGCAGAGGCGGCGGAAAAATGACCCGGCACTTCCAGAAAGAGAGTTTTCTCGATTTCCCAACTATCCGGATCAATCAACAGCACGCAGCGGTTGGGATCAACCGTTACCCAAATCATTCCGTCTGGCGCGGCCCACATCGCGTGAGGGCCTTTGTACAAATCCAAATCGATATGTCCGGCAAAACTGAAATCGGTAAGATTTACGACGCCGATCCGGTTGTCCGGCGTATTTGGTCCATAATCCTTGTCGCCATAAAGGGAAACGAAGGCTTTTTTGCCGTCGCGGCTAAGCGCTATTTCATGAGGCTTTGAAACGTCTTTCGTGCCGACCGGAACCACGGCAATATTCCCTCCTGTCACTGCGTCAAAAGCCGACAGGCTGACATTCTCCTTAACCGTTGCGACAATGATTTCGCGGTCCATTTTTTCCGTTTTACAAACTGATGGCACAGTTGCCGGCATTGCGTGTTATCTCCCCATTTCGTAACCTTTCCTAATAACAAAGCATAGGGAGATCGAGATATGTCGTTTAGAAATAAGAGATCAGTTCTTGCGGTTGCCGGTGGAATGACCGCGCTTTGCGTGGGTTTCGCAGCCGAGGCCCAGACTTTTAGGTACAGTCAGTGGTTACCGGTTGGTCACTTTACCCAACGTGAAGTGATGCACGTTTATTTCAAGGATATTGAAAAGGCCACACAGGGGCGGGTTAAAATTCAGCCTACAGCGAAAGGCCTAGGAGCACCACCACGTCAGTACCAGTTGGCCGTCGACGGCATCGCGGACGTCGCCTGGGGGCCTCACGGCTATACGCCAGGCGTCCACCCTTTGAGCGAAATCTCCGAGCTTCCCTTCGTTACTAAAAATACGGAAGCCAACTCGGTAGCGTACTGGAAAGTTTTCAAGAAACACCTTCAAGCCGGCGGAATGCACAAACAGGTGCATACACTGATGGTACATACTCATCCCGCGGGACATCTCTACAATACCAAGCGCGAAGTAAAGAAACTTAGCGATTTGAAGGGGCTAAAGATCAGAATCCCTAACAGAATGGTCTCAGAGGCTCTGAAAATATATGGGGGCGTACCTGTCGCCGGCCCGGTCACGCAATTACGCAATGGTCTCGCCAAAGGCGTATTCGACGGAACCGGTTTCACTGACGAAGCGGTATACAACTTTAAGATCGGCAAATTCATAAAGTTCGTTACCCATATTCCCGGCGGGCTTTACAACACCAGCTTTTTTGGAGTGATGAACAAGAAAGCCTGGGATAAGATTAGTAAAGCAGACCAAAAAACTGTCATGAGCCTATCTGGCGCAGCCTACAGTGCTCGCCTCGGAAAAGCCTGGGATCGCTACGAAGCAGCAGCTCCCGCAAAGCTTAAAGCGGGTGGCACCAAATACCATACTATCTCTGGCACGGCGCTTGCCGACGCGAGACAGAAACTGGCTCCATTCGAGAGAAACTGGCTTGCAAAGGCCAAAGCGAAAGGCGTCGACGGTGTCGCCGCCTTAAAGATGTTCCGGGCGGAAGTCGCAGCTTACGGCTCCTGATCCGAAATTCGGCCCGCCGCCTTTTTTATCAGGGCGGCGGGCTGCAATTCTCCGGCGTAAATAATGAATATCTCTGACCCCCAGGCATCCGCCGAAAGGTTGCTTCAACAGCTGACAAGCGCGCTGGACCGATCGATCGGTTATGTCGTCGCCGTCATCATGTTTTTCATGATGGTGCTGACGTTTGTCGATGTCGTGGGGCGCCAGGGGTTCGATGCGCCGGTTCCCGGTGGCGGGGAAATGACGGAATTGGCACTCGGCTTTGTCGTCTATCTGGGTTTGCCTCTAGTCTGTCTTCGACGCGAACACATCACCATCGGTCTGATGGCGGGTTTGTTACGGGGCATTGGTTTGCGCATTCAGCATATTGTGCTGAACCTGATATTTGCAGCCGTGACGTTCATCTGGGCTCGTCAGGTCTGGATACAGGCGGAATCGCTACAGTCGTCGAATACGGAGTTGATGTTCCTCCAAATTCAAACCGCGCCCTTCGTATTCGTCATGAGCGTGCTGACGTTCTTCGCGGCGCTGATCTTTCTGATACTAGCATGGTGCTATGTCCGCGGTGCGCGGCCGAAATCCGGTGACGAGGTGGGGTAGAGCATGGAAGCCGCCCTTATCGGATTTGCCGCGCTGTTCGTCCTGCTGTTTTTGCAGGTGCCGATTTCGTTCGGCATGGCGATCGTCGGCACCATTGGCTTTGGATACTATATCGGTTTCGAGCCCGCGTTCCGCAGCATCGGCAACACGGCAGTCGATACCGTTCTCGTTTACGATTTCTCGGTACTGCCTCTATTCATCCTGATGGGCAATTTCGTTGCACGTTCAGGTATTTCCCACGATTTATATGAAGCCTCGAATGCCTGGCTTGGACATTTTCGAGGTGGGCTTGCCATGGCAACAGTTGTTGCCTGTGGCGGTTTCAGTGCTGTCTGCGGTTCCAGCCTTGCGACTGTGGCCACGATGTCAAAGGTCGCAATCCCGTCAATGCAGAAATATGGCTACGACGAACGACTAGCCACTGGTTCAGTGGCGGCGGGCGGCACGCTCGGGATTCTAATTCCACCCAGTGTGGCGCTCGTATTCTATGGCATCATGACCGAAACCGATATCGGCGCACTCTTTGCAGCCGGCGTTATTCCAGGCCTGCTGGGCGTTTTTCTATACGCCGCCGCTGTCGCGGTAATGATCCGCATCAACCCG
>JAYYZV010000054.1:0-19665 GCA_036339975.1 Pseudomonadota bacterium
TCCAATGTTAAGAGGATCGTATTCAAGAGCTCTCGCGTCGCCCTGCCTGCCAATAAAGTCGGCGACAATGCGCTGGCTTTGCTCGGCAATTTTCTCGATTGTTGCCGTCGGTTCCTCGACCTCGGGGGAGGAGGTATGCTCGGTCTTTGTGGTCATCCGGCGATCCTTTATTGCGTTCTGCGTCATAGGGTATAATTTGCGAACTCGCCGATCCATAAGTGATGGCTGCGCAGGCACGCGTACGTCCCGAAAGAGGTAGTAAATGTAACACAAAATGCTGCAATGCACAATAATTGGTTTTTTTGTTGTGCGGCGGTTTGCAGACGGAAATAGTGTTTATAAACAAGGATGTGCTGAGAATGAGCATTGATCTCGCGAAAAATTTTGAATTACCGAAAAAGTCGAATTTCGCAACTGCGGGAACGTTGGTCCTGGTCGCTGCGCTGCTCGCCGGGTGTTCATCCGTACCGAACTGGGCCAACCCGGTCGAGTGGTATGAAGGGGCTGCCGATGCGATTTTTGGTGACAAAGAATCCGAATCGACGTCTTCCGGTGATGCCAGGCTTCCGACATACACATCGGGCGAGAACAAGGATTTTCCAAAACTGGCGTCGGTGCCGGAGCGTCCCAAGGCTCCGACGATAGGGGAACGTAAAAGCTTAGCTGAACGGCTGACATCGGATCGGGAAAACGCAAAATATTCGCAGGAAAAGATCAGGCGCCAAAGCGAGGTGGCTGTTTCGACAGCCCCGCCGCCTCCTGCCAAAGCGGCAACGGCTTCGCGGCAGCCCCTACCTGCACCTTTTACTGCCGTAAAGCCTGTCGCACCCCTTGTGCCGGCACAGACCGCCTCCACGCTGCCATCATCGATGCGACCGTTAGTGGTACCACCGGTATCCGGGGTATCGCGCTTGGGTCCGACACCAAGTTCCCGGACGCCGGAGTTTGCGCCGCGTCCCCCAACGGCACGAGCAACCATTCCCTCGGGGGCGGCGGTCCGGTCGCTTGCCACGCGTCCCAGCCCCAGCAGGCGTTCCGTCGCCCGGCTCGGGAATCCGACCTTCGGCGCACCGCCTGCGGATATCGCGGCGTATCTCGGGACAGGGACTCCCGCCGACGGTGCGCAGGGATTCGCTCCGCAACCTCTCGCTCCGATCGCTGGAACGGCTTCGGCGTTGCCGCCGCCTGTGGGAGACCCCGTTGGCGTGGTCCGTTTCAAGGCGGGTTCGGCCAGCCTGTCGAGCCGGGAACGTCGGGGATTACGCAGGATAGCGCAAGCATACCGTAAGCGCGGTGGAGCGATCCGGGTTGAAGGCCACGCCAGCAGCCGGACGCGCAACATGGACCTAGTCCAGCACCGTATGGTGAATTTCAACGTGTCGCTTGACCGGGCCAACTCAGTTGCACGTGAACTCGTTCGCCAGGGTGTGCCTGAGCAGGCGGTTTTCGTTGCGGCTTTGTCGGATTCACGGCCGCTTTATTATGAAATTATGCCCTCCGGAGATGCCGGAAATCAGCGTGTTGAAGTCTATTTTTTAAACTGACCACACTATCAGAGAGCACGGAACTAGCGATGGATCAGACCTTCCACCGCATAAAGCGGCTTCCTCCCTATGTTTTCACCGAGGTGAACGCCATGAAGGCGAGGGCGCGCGCCGCCGGCGAAGACGTAATTGATTTCGGTATGGGCAACCCGGATACGCCAACGCCCCAGCATGTCGTCAACAAGTTAGTGGAAACTGTCGCTGACCCGAGAACGCACAGGTATTCGGCGTCGCGCGGCATCGCGGGGCTTCGGCGCGCTAATGCGGCATATTATGCCCGACGTTTCGGTGTTGATATCGACCCGGAGTTGGAAACAATCGCGACACTGGGATCGAAGGAAGGGTTTGCCAATCTGGCGCAGGCGATTTCCGCGCCGGGCGACGTAATTGTCGTTCCCAACCCCAGCTATCCTATTCACGCCTATGGTTTCATCATCGCGGGCGCTGCGCTGCGCCATGTACCTGTCGGTCCCAATGTGGATTTTATGGCCGAACTTGAACGCGCCGTTCAATACAGCGTCCCGCCGCCATTGGCACTAGTGCTTAACTTTCCGGCCAATCCGACGGCAATGGTCGTCGATCTGGAGTTCTACGAGCGGGTGGTCGCGTTCTGCAAGAAGCACGACATTATCATCATTTCAGATCTGGCCTATGCGGAGATTTATTTCGACGGAAATCCGCCTCCATCGATATTGCAGGTTCCCGGTGCGCGCGACATTGCCGTGGAGTTCACGTCGCTCAGCAAAACGTACTCGATGCCCGGTTGGCGGATGGGATTTGCGACCGGCAATGCCAAGATTATCGCGGCGCTGGCGCGGATTAAATCCTATCTCGACTACGGCGCATTCACGCCGATACAGGTTGCCGCGACGGCAGCACTTAACGGTCCGCAGGATTGCGTCGACGGAGTGCGGGGTGTTTATCAGCGCCGCCGAGACGTGTTGGTCGAGGCGTTTGGTCAGGCGGGCTGGGATGTGCCGCCACCTCCCGCGACGATGTTCGCCTGGGCTCCGATTCCGGAACCGTTTGCCCATCTTGGCTCCCTGGAATTTTCCAAACTACTGCTGGCAGAGGCGCAGGTTGCGGTATCTCCCGGGCTCGGCTTCGGCGAGTACGGCGATGGTTTTGTTAGGATCAGCTTGGTTGAGAACCGGCAGCGGATCAGGCAAGCAGCGCGAAACGTTAAACAATTCTTTGCCGACGCGGATAGAGTGTTAGAGCGCTCGGAAACCCGCGCCGCCGCGTCCTGATGGGACCTCTTCGCGTTGCCATTGGCGGGCTGGGTACGGTCGGCGCGGCCGTTGCCGATATTCTGATTTCCCGTAAGGACCTGATCGCCGCGCGCTGCGGCCGGCAGATTGAGTTGGTGGCCGTTTCAGCCCGCGATCGCAGCTGCGATCGCGGTGTCGACCTGTCCGGCGTTGAATGGTTCGACGATGCGGCTGAGATGGCGGCTTCCGCGGATGCGAACGTCATTCTCGAACTGATTGGTGGGGAAGACGGCATTGCCAAGGCGGTGTGTGAAAATGCAATCGGTGCGGGACGTCATGTTGTGACTGCGAACAAGGCGTTGCTGGCGATGCATGGCACGGCTTTGGCGCAGGCAGCGGAACAGGCCAACGTCGCGGTGGGCTACGAAGCCGCGGTGGCCGGAGGTATTCCTGTCATAAAGGCGCTGCGGGAAGGGTTCGCCGGTAATGGCATTTTCAGCGTCCACGGAATTCTCAACGGCACCTGTAACTACATCCTGACGACGATGCGAGAAACCGGCCGTGATTTCGATGATGTTCTGTCCGAGGCGCAGGAATTGGGCTACGCAGAAGCCGACCCGACATTCGATGTCGACGGTATTGATGCGGCTCACAAGCTTGCCCTTTTGGCAGGTGTCGCGTTCGGCACAGAGGTCAATTTCGGCGCCGTGCATGTGGAAGGTATCCGCCACATCAGTGCCGACGATATCTTGTTCGCCGAAGAGCTTGGCTATCGCATCAAACTGCTCGGAATCGCCAATCGAACCGACCTAGGCGTGGAGCAAAGGGTTTACCCTTGCATGGTGCCGATGGACGCGCCGCTGGCGCATGTTGAGGGCGTATTCAATGCAGTCGTTGCGGAAGGAGACGCAGTCGGAACCAGCGTGCTGCAGGGCGCCGGGGCCGGCGCGGGTCCGACGGCCTCCGCAGTGATCTCCGATATCGTGGATATCGCGCGCGGAATGGTCCTTCCGGTATTTTCGGTTCCGGCCTCAAAGTTGACACGCGCGCAGACGGTGTCCATCGGCAGCCGAGCTGGGCCATACTACGTGCGTTTGACCGTTCTGGATCGTCCCGGGGTGATTGCGGATGTATCGGCGGCACTACGGGAGGAGGAAGTGTCGGTTGAGGCTTTGCTGCAACGAGGTCGATCCGAAAAAGGTTCCGTACCGGTAGTACTGACGCTGCATGAGACAGTTGAGGCGAATATGCAACGCGCTCTCGCTCGAATCGCCGAGCTCGATACGGTGGTGGAACCGCCCTGTATGATTAGAATAGAAAATCTATGACGAACCACCGGGAGGTGGCGCAGAAGTAAGGGAGAATGATCGATGGCCGACACCGGCAAGATGGACCGTAATCTGGCGCTGGAAGTTGTGCGCGTGACCGAAGCCGCGGCGTTGGCGGCGTCGTTGCAGATGGGGCGCGGTGACGAGCGTATGGCCGATCAGGTCGCCGTAGACGCTATGCGCAATGCGCTGAACAGTCTCGATATTGCTGGTACCGTAGTAATCGGCGAGGGCGAGCGTGATGAAGCGCCCATGTTGTTTATCGGTGAAGAGGTCGGTACCGGCGACGGACCGAAAATCGACATCGCACTCGATCCGCTTGAAGGGACGACCATCACGGCGAAGGGACTTACCAATTCCCTCGCGGTAATCGCCATGGCCGAGCATGACGGTTTTCTAAATTCGCCGGACGTCTATATGGACAAGATAGCTGTAGGTGGCGGATTACCGGAAGGCGTCGTCGATATCGATAAACAGCCGGCGGAAAACCTTGCGAATCTTGCCAAGGCGAAGGGCGTGGACGTCGAGGACGTCGTTGTCTGTATTCTAGATCGCCCGCGCCACCAAGACCTGATCAAGACAGTCCGAGATGCTGGCGCCCGAATCATGCTGATTACGGACGGCGACGTTTCAGGCGTAATGGCGACTTCGGAAGAAGCCAGCGGCGTTGACATATATCTCGGCAGCGGTGGTGCACCCGAGGGCGTCCTAGCTGCCGCCGCGTTACGCTGCATAGGAGGCCAGATGCAGGGCCGCCTGATTTTCCGCAATGACGACGAGCGAGGCCGTGCCGAACGTTGCGGCATCACGGATTTTGACCGCAAATACGACCTGCTCGATCTCGCCGGTGGGGATGTCATGTTTGCCGCCACCGGCGTAACCAATGGGACCATGCTGAACGGGGTCCGGCGGTTTTCCGGCGGGGCTAAAACCCATTCGCTGGTAATGCGCTCGAAAACCGGCACGGTGCGTTACGTCGAGGCCGAACATAATTTCAATCGCAAGACCGGTTTCGGTCCGGCCGATAATTGACTGCTGTGTGGCATGGATGGCGACCGATCGACAGTACCCGCATTTCTGAATGTCGAACGCTCGCTCGGTGGTAACCGCTGGCGGCCCCGGCTGACCGACGAGCGAAGTGCGCTTGCAATCGCGCAGCATCTGGGAGTTCCCGATGTCCTCGGTCGGGTTCTGGCGGCCCGGGGCGTGCAGGTCGAAGAAGCAGAAGCGTTTCTGGACCCTAAATTGCGCGACCTGCTGCCCGACCCATCGCACCTGCTGGATATGGACACCGCCGTCGAGCGGATCGTGGAGGCGATCAACGGCGGTGAAAAAATTGGCGTGTTTGCAGATTACGATGTGGATGGCGCTTGCTCGGCGTCGTTGCTGGTTCGTTTTTTCTCGGCGTTAGGGCGTAACCTGCATGTCTACGTGCCGGACAGGATCGCCGAGGGATACGGCCCAAATACGCCGGCCCTGCTGAAACTGAAGGAACAGGGCGTCTCGCTGGTCATCACGGTCGATTGCGGCACCACCGCCTTCGCGCCCTTGTCGGATGCAGCGGATGCGGGGCTCGACGTTCTCGTGATCGACCATCATGTCGCCGAACCCAGGTTGCCGGATGCTGTCGCGATCGTAAATCCCAATCGCCTCGATGAAACGAGCCCGGTTGGCCAGCTATGCGCTGCGGGAATGGTGTTCATGTTGATTATTGCTGTGAACCGTGCCTTGCGTGACGCCTTCTGGTACGACGAAGGGCATGGCGAACCCAATCTAATTAATATGCTCGACCTCGTGGCCCTTGCGACCGTAGCTGATGTGGTACCGCTTACCGGCGTAAACCGTGCGCTGGTAAGACAGGGGTTGGCGGTGATGTCGCGGCGGCAGAACCCGGGTATTGCGGCATTGGCAGATGTAGCAAGACTGGATGAAACACCAGAGGCTTGGCACCTTGGGTTTATGCTGGGTCCCCGGGTGAATGCAGGTGGTCGCGTCGGCGAAGCCGGACTGGGTGTAAAGCTTTTGACAACGACGGACGTGGACGAAGCGGCGGGCATCGCGACCCGGCTCGATCAATACAATTCCGAACGGCGGGAAATAGAAGCCGCTGTCCTCGAGGCGGCGATGGCTCAGGCCGAACAGCAGGCGGAGGCAGACGCTCCGCTGATTGTCGCCGCGTCTGAAGGGTGGCACCCGGGCGTCATCGGCATCGTCGCGGGACGGATAAAAGAGGCGTTCAACCGGCCCGCTTGCGTAGTGTCATTTGGGAACGGCGTGGGAAAGGGGTCCGGACGGTCGGTACGTGGCGTGGACCTGGGCCCCGCGGTGATCGCGGCGCATCAGGCCGGACACCTGATCAACGGTGGCGGCCATGCCATGGCGGCAGGTTTCACCGTGGCCGAAGAACGGCTTATCGATTTCCGCCAGTTTCTGAGGGAACACATCGAAAACCAGCTCGAGGGCACTGCGCTCTCGCCCGATATAGGTATCGACGGTGCGCTCAGCCCGGAAGGGGCAACCGTGGAATTCATCGAGTCTCTGAACGAGGCTGGCCCGTTCGGGGCCAGCAATCCGCGGCCGCGCTTCGTGCTGCCGTCCGTCGCGCCGCTCAATGCACGGGTCGTTGGGACGGATCACGTCAGCTGCTTCCTCGCCTCGCCGGAAGGCGGCCCACGTCTCAAATCGATCGCCTTTCGGACGGCAGGTACGCCAGTGGGCGAAGCATTGTTGAATGCCCGAGGGGGCAGCTTCCACATCGCCGGTCACCTGAACATCGATACGTGGCAGGGAGACCGCAAACCGCAATTGATTATCGAGGATATCGCGCGGGCAGGGTGAGATCGTTCCGCCCTATTTCCGCCATAACGGATTTGTAGTCTTCGGGGTGGAAGGACGGTTCGATATGGATTTCTCAGTTATTGACCTGCTACAGCTAATACTGGTGTTCGCCACGTGTCTCGGGGTTCTGTTCTTTTCCGTGCGTTTCTGACGCGAGTCCGTTTCCATCTTCTGACCAGACGGCTTCGTGATATATTCGGGGCGGATGATAAGAACCGTGCCGAACAGGGGCAGAGGAAACGTGGGGACGGACGAACAGAACACGGGCGTGGGCAAGCGGCGCCACAGCGCACCCCGGCGTTTTATGCGCCTTTTACGTTTGCGTCTGATCATCCCGATGATCCGCGCCGGCGGCAAGCCGGAGAATACCGCCCGCGCCGTTGCCGTGGGCCTGCTTTATGCCTTCACGCCGACGTTCGGCATCCAGATGGCGCTGACCATCTTGCACTGGTACATATCTCGGAAGTTTTTCAGAAAAGATTTCAACGTCGTAATCGCTATGGCATGGACGTGGGTGACCAACTTCGTCACCGTACCTGTCTGCTATTACGCTTTTTTTCTGGCCGGTCAGGTTCTTCTCGGCCGCTGGAACGATCTTTCGGGCTTTGAGAGTTTCAATAACTTCTGGCAGACCGCGATGGGTAAGACCGGCAACGATCCGACCAGTATCCTGGCTTGGGAAACATATTTCTCGATCATTTTTGAAGGTTGGGGGTTGGCAATTCTCGTCGGCTCGGTACCCTTTGCAGTGGTAGGATATGTGGTCGGGTATTACTGGACATTGCGGGTAGCAATCCGATGGCGGGCCGCAAAACTGGCTAAACGTGCGGCGCAGGCAGATGCCCGCCGAGGGGGACAAACCGCCTGAAATTGGCTTTTTTGATGGGCTGTTGTATTTATCGATCTGAGACTTATTTAACCAGTTGATTTCGGTGCGAATTGTGTTTATTCCGCTTGATCAGCGACCCCATCGTCTAGAGGCCTAGGACACCACTCTTTCACAGTGGAGACACGGGTTCGACTCCCGTTGGGGTCGCCATTTCATAAAACGAGCATTTTCTGGTCGATTTAGCATGACTTGAAAGCGCGCAACGAACACTCTCTAGCCAATCGCTTGGCCTCCTTGATCTCTTGCGAGGTGAGTATTGTTCGATATGTGTCTCTTATGCGGAGCGAATTCGAGCTCTGATCAACTGTCGCGAGTTCATACCACATCAGAGCACGTACTCGGTTCTCTCTAACACCCTGTCCATATCGATACATTGAAGCGAGGTTTATTTTGGCGGGCACGAAGCCTTGTTCGGCAGACTTTTTAAACCACTTGTAGGCAACCAAAAAGTCCACCGGGACGCCCAAACCTTTTTTGAAAAGTTGGCCGAGGTTAAATTGCGCTTTTGCAAATCCTTTCTCTGCGGATTTTCGATACCAAAAGATAGCTCGTGGATAATTTGGCCTGCCGGATCGTCCAATCTGGTATAAAACCCCCAGATTGTTTTGGGCCTCAGGGTCGCCCAAGTCAGCCAACTCCTTTAGCAAGGTCTCAGCCTCGAACTGCTGAGTTTTTGCCATTTCGCTACCATGTGAATCAAACGAGATAACATTTAGTGTGAAAACTAAACACACGATCCTGAACATTTAGAAAACCTCGGGTAACATCACCAAAATTACAATGCAAAACGATCGCTTTCGACTCGGGCCGGCGGCAGATCAGTGGACGTATAGATCCTTGTTTAAAAAGGTGAAAACTAGCGATCAATTTGTTGCAAAGTGCGTCGAGTTTGCCCTGAATTACTAATGCAAATTAGGGCTCGCTTGCGGATTACCGAGAGGGGGAGGAAATTGTTCGTACTGTTTCACCATCACAGCAGCGATCGTTGCCAATGCAATTTTCGGACCACTAGTAGTCCATTCTTTTGTCAAATCCGCCTTTCCCCTCGCTAAAAGATTTTTAAATTTCTTTGGGTCATTAAAAAAGTTTTATATCCCTCCAATTGGGGTAGCCGAGCTGCACAAAAGCTTCGTCGATGTCTCGATTCAAACGAATGAAGTAATGCGGCCGGTTTTTAACCCACCGCAAAACCAATTCACGATCTTTTATAACTGGGCATTCCCTGTGGCAGACGTCACAGAGCAGAAGGAAATTTCTGGGTTCATTATTACCCCCCAAGGACCGCGGAACCACATGCGCCTTTTGCAAAGGCGTTTTCTGATTCCAGTCGAGTCCCTCAGTTGCCTTTGTTGAGCGTGCAGCCTCACTGAAATTCTCGCTGGGGTTTTCTCCGCAGGCAAAACAGTTAGGGTGTGCAAAGTCGCTTTCCTCAAGTCCTAATTCCTCGGCGTTTTGCATCCAATATTCAGCGATGCTGAGCTTTGTTAGAGGGGTCTTTTCTGTCGGTTTGCAATTTCCAATTAATTTATTTTTTTGGGCTGTCATTTTACTCCTAATTTCGCACGTGGATCGAAGTAGGGTGATTGTATGAGAAATTTGTCCGACCTTTGATGTTCAACGAGCGATACTTCGCACTCGTTCCTGTTGACGGGTTTTGGTCTCTCTCTATTCGCCTTTTTGCTGCGGCAGGTGGTGATCGGGACCCCCACACATAACGCTGGCGGCTTCAGCTGGCGCGGCGGAGTAATTTTGGTCAGAACTCTTGAGGTTCCATGCCTACCATTTGGGATATGTTGGGTTCCCGGCTACCGCATCACCTGATCGCCAAATATAAGGCACTATTTGTGGGTGGACCTCAGCAATCTTCCTCCACTATTTCAACCAACTCCAAATCGAATGTCAGATCGTGTCCGGCCAGCGGGTGATTTGCGTCCAGCGTTACCGTGGTGTCGTCCGCGGCGATCACGCGCAGGGGCACGACCTGGCCGTCTGGCCCAGTGGCTTGTAGCGGGTTACCGACGGTCAAATCTACATCGTTTGGTATCTGGCTACGTTCGACCTGTTGGATCTCCTTTTCCTGGCGTGGGCCGTAGGCATCGTTGGCCTCAATCGCGACGGTCTTCGTGTCGCCGACAGCCATGCCGATGATCTCGGCTTCAAGTTTCGGTAATACCTGATTTTCGCCGAGGCGGAAGCCCAGCGGTCCGCGGCCCTCGGCCTCCGATGTGTCGAACACGGTGCCGTCGGCCAGTTTACCGGTGTAGTTTATACGAACGATATCTCCGTTGGCTGCCGATGCCATCGAATGTCTCCTTGTCCTGCATGGGAAATACTCGGCAATCTAGCGACATACCCCTAATTGATTGCCTGACAGAAATTGACAGGGAATATCCCTAGTCGTTCGGTATATACCGAAAGCTATCAGTGAGGCAGCACAGGTGCAATCTGTGTCGGGAGTGTCACGCGGGTCGCCAGATCGTTACCTGCACCGGTGTCGGATTGTAGTCGTTCACCGGATTGTTGATCTGGGGGCAGTTAGAAATGATCGTAAGGACGTCAGTTTCAGCGCGCAGGTCGACGAAGTCACCGGGTTTGGAAATACTCGGGCCCATATCCATGTCGCCGTCCTTGCCGACCGGTACATACATGAAGAAATTAACGTTTGCCGCCATATCACGCTTGCCGAGACCGAATTTGGCCATTTCCGCGAGGAAGTTTTCACGGCAGCCGCTCTGATTATCAACATCGTATCGATATTTGTTCAGATCTGCCGAGCAGCATCCGCCGATGGTGTCATGAAAGCCGCATGAATCCTCGACGATTGTCAGCAGCGGTGTCAGCCCTACTGAATACAGCGTGGTGCCTTTGCCAAGAAAAATGCCGGTTTCGTTGATCTTCATCGTATCGGCGGCAGCATAGCGGTCATCATGGTCGTCGGCGTTCCAGCACAGGAAATCGACCGCCTGTTTTCCATTTAGGTCGATGATACGCATCATCTCACCCTTCTTGAGGACGCGACTCCATCCGGCGCGGGCGGCGATGGTAGTGTCTTCGATGATGTCTCCGGTTATGACGGGCTTGTCAGTCATGTGGGGGCTCCTTATCCGAATAGGTCAAATGCGGCGGCGAGATATTCCCGGGTATTTTCTCGCGGAAGATTGTGACCGCAGTTCTCAATCAGGGTCACTTTTGCGTTCGGCAGACGCTTTGCCAGCTCGACCGTGGTTTGTTCCGCGGGGCAGGGCTTGTCTTCCGTGCCATGGATCATGGAGATCTGGACGCCGCGGGCGTTAAGCGCATCGAACTCCGCGTGGCTGACTTTTCCTGCATCTATATATTGCTGGCGGGGCGGTGCGAACATATTGCCGAAATATTCCGCGTAACCATCCTGCGCAAGAAAATCCCAGCGTCCTTCGATCATGGCGTCGCTGACGGCGGCGGGGTCGGCGAACATGTCCGCCATGGCGGCGCGCAGTTCGTTGCGGTCGGCGGGTAGGGACCAGAAGGCATCCAGCGCCGGGGTCAGGGGATAGGAAGTGCCCACGGTGCTGCTAGTCAACACATGGGTGACACGATCGCTTGCGGCAGCAATTTTCATCGATAATGCTCCGCCCATCGAATGGCCAGCGATACCACAGGGCCCATCGGGAATTAGATCGATTAACGCAACGCCCTGGCGTATCCAGAGATCGATATCGAATAGCGGCATATCCGATTTTCGGCCCGACCCGCCAAAACCGATCAGGTCGGAGGCGAAAAGGTGATAGCGGTCTGTCAGCGGCGCGATGGCGGGTTCGAAATTCCCCATGATCGATGTACCTGGTCCGACGCCGTGTAACATCAGCACTGGAAAGCCTTCGCCGCCTTCCCAGTAGTGGACGTCGTAACCGTGGATGTCGGTGTGTCGGCTTTCAATCATAATAGAGATAGTCCCGGATATTTCATTCGAACAAATCTTTCGGCCAGACGCGGCTAGAAACCGTCCGGGCCATCAAACAACGGCGATAGCGTTGATTTCGATCATGCAGCGGGGATCGGTCGCTAACTGGACAATCTGGACCGTCGTTGTCGCAGGCTTGGCATCGCCAAAATATTCCGCCCAGACTTCGTTCATGGCATCCTGATCGGATAGATCGGTGACGTATCGCGAAGCGGTCACAATATCCTCGAATGTGGCACCCACCGCATCCAGACCTTTTTTGAGATTTTCAAGCGCAGCCCGCGTCTGACCTCGCATATCTATCGGCAGATCGTCGAATTCCTCTGGCCGGTGGGGGTGATGATGATACACCGGCGCCGCAGTAACGCCCGCCATATGGACATGTGTACCGCCTGTAACCTTTATTGCTGGGGCGTAGGGCATCCACATGTCCGGTGCATCGGGCCAGTGGATGTGTTCGATGATCTTGCTCATGAGACACTCCAAGTAAGTTCCTGACCGTGAGTGTGGAATCTATGGGGGAGGGGCGCAAGCTGGCCGGGCGGAAAAAAGACAGCTTGAATGAGCAGCCCTTGCTGCCCGATATGGGCGATGGTCAGTCCGCTTTGACTTTTTCTACCTGTTTTTTGCCGCCCAACCACTTGATCGCGGTGACGGAGCCTATAACGATCGCAGCACCCAAAAGCTGCCGTGGCGTAAGGACCTGACCCAGCAAAACAAATCCCAGGGCGATACTTCCAACCGGTTCCAGGTTCATAACGAGCGATGCTCTTACCGCCCCGATATGGGCGATACCGGCAAAAAAAGAGGCGACTGCGACGGTGTAGAACACGGGCACACAGATATAGCCTACCCACCCGCGGGTTGTTTGCGGCAGACTGAGGTCGCCGACCACCACAGAAGCGATCACGAATAGCGCCGCAGCTGAAATATGCATATGAAGTGTGACCGACCGCGCATTGTCGGTCTTGAGAACGCGGGCGCTAAGGAGGGCCGTCGCCGCCATTAAAACCGAGGCCAATGCAGCAAAACCAACACCCAGGGCATTTGCAGAATCTCCCGTTATCTCAAGGGCGAGCGCCAGTCCTGCGAAGCCGCCAACAAGCCCAGCGACAAGGCCGCGATTGAGTTTTTCCTGTCCGGTGGCCCAGGCGCCAAGACCGGTCAGCATCGGATAAAGGTAGAATACCAGGACTGCGAGGCCGACCGCGATGTGATTGAAGGCGGACATCAAACAGAACGCCATGGTCCCGTTGAGCACACCGAGCCCAAGGGCGGCATATCGCTCCCGCTTGGGTAAGGGTATCGCGAGGCGCGAAAATTTCATGATCAGGTACAACGCGACGAGCGTGAAAATCATGCGCCCTGTGATGAGGGTCAACGGCGTCGTCCCGCTTTCGTATGAAAAGACAGCGAACACGTTGTTCCCCGCGAAGGCGAGGGCACCGATGATGACAATTATGTAGCCGATAGGAGCGGGAGACTGGTTCATACCCCATTTCACTGCCTTATTGCTGCTGCGGCAATGGGCAAACACCCGGAAAATCGAATCGTTTTGAAATGATCGAGGTGGGAGCGGGTTCGTTGCGTAAAACGTATAACTGTCGCGACCGTTCCCGCGTATCGGTCAGAAACGCGAACTCGATATGCAGGGGCGTGATTAAGGGTAACGCGAGATACTTTCGACGTTACACCGAGACCCTCGAATAGGATAACTGCTTTCGTAGTACCATTGCCCAGCCGGTTCGCATCGTTTCGGCACGAGGGCTGTATAAGAGATGGCGCTTAAATGGCCGTGAGCGCCGGTCAGGCTTCGCCCGGTCTCGTTATCAACGCCGGCCGGGGAGCCTGGTACCCCGTTGTCGTAGGTAACCGTGGCCGAACAGTCCAAGCTCCAAAATCATTGTCATCTGGGACGATAAATAGGCGATTATCGTGCAATTAGATTTTGCATCTTTTTATAAATGAGGAAGGGGTATCACCGTATTGTTCGAACGGTAAATTGACAAAAATTCTGATACTGCAACCCCGACCTCGGGAGAGTTAACCGATCCCGATTGTCAGGTCGCCGACGCCCTCGATTGCGCCTGCCAGAGTGTCACCTTTTTCGACAGGTCTGGGTCCTTTTGGCGTGCCGGTGAAGACGATATCGCCTGGGTGTAGTGTGCTATAATGCGATAGGCGCGACAAGATCTCGGCGGCACCCCAGATCAAGTCCGAAATATCGCCGACCTGACGCGTGTCTCCGTTCACGCTGAGAGTTATGGCACCGCGATGTGGATGACCGATTTCTGACACCGGGGCGATTGACCCTACCGGCGAAGCACCCGCGAAACTTTTGCAAAGATCCCAAGAATGCTCGTTTGCGATACACTCTCTCATGATATCCCGGCGGATCATATCGAATCCGACTGCGTAGCCGAATACATGCTCCAGCGCGCTCGATTCAGAGATGTTCTCGCCCGCTCTACCGATAGCGATAACCATTTCGACTTCCGGGTCCAGTTGCTGGGTGGCTGGGGGATATACCAGCGTGTCGCCATCATTAATGAGAGAGTCCGCCGGTTTTAGTGAAACGCCCGGGACCGAACCGGCCTTCTGTCCCAGCCCGGTTTCGGCGGCGTGATCGGCGTAATTTCGTCCTATAGTATAGATCCGCCTTACCGGAAACCGGTCGCTGCTATTGCGGATGGCGATGGATGGCGGAACCCAGGGCAAGAAATCTAAAGACATCAAAGGCTTCTTTCCACATTATCGACGTTTTGGGCTAAATACCCGAATTTCTAGGTTTAACGGATTGTTCAAGTCTCATCAGCATGATGGTCCCAAAAAAACTTTGGAATACTGGCTACAATACATGCCGGACGGTATGAAACACAGCCGGATTGAACCCACTACACGGGTCTCCGAAGCTATCCGATCCGATGGCAAATCGGGTGTGTCTGCCGGCGATACCTTACGCCACGCGCCACCTACACCGGAAAACCAGGTGCACTTGGAAAAGGCCGTCAGCGAACGCCGCGCCGAACCGTATGACCGTAACCGGACCTGGTATTTCAGCCGGGTGCAAGCGCGCCCTTTATGATTTTCCGGGTTGGCGTCATTGGCATTTGTCCGACGATCTCTAGCCGTTCAGGCCACTTCATTTTCGCGACGTGATTTTTGCGAAGCCAGTTGCAAATTTCTTCGAGGGTCACAGATGCGTCAGGCTGTAGTTGAATGTAAACGCAGGCACGTTCTCCGAGGACGTCGTCGGGTACCGGTGCGATGGCCGACATCAGAACGGCGGGATGGTTGTCGATCACGGCTTCGATATCGGTAGGATTGATCTTGATGCCGCCGCGATTGATGAGATCCTTCTCGCGACCGGTGATGCGAAGTAGTCCGTCCGTATCGCGGCAGGCGAGATCGCCTGTCCTGAACCAGCCGTCACCGGTAAAGGCCGTCCGGTTGGCTTCGTCGTTGTTGAAATAGCCTGCAATAATTGAACACCCTCGGATTTCAAGCGCGCCTTCTTCTCCGTCGGCGACGACGGATCCTTTATCGTCGATCATCCGGGCTTCGAAAGTTGGAGTAGAGACGCCGAGGCTTTCGCAGCGAATGTCGGCAGGGCCATCGAACGGAGTGTGGAGGCCCATGAAGCATTCGGTCATGCCCCACATCTGACCGACCGACCCATTGGGCATTGCATTTTCCAGCGCATAGGCGATTTCTGGAGGACAAGCGGAACCAGATATCGTCGCGATGCGAACCGACGATAGGTTGCCATTGTCCAGAAGTCCGGCCTTCAGGCATGCGGCGACATGCGCCGGGGCGACGAACATCACGGTCGGTTTGCTGGTTTCGATCAACTCTATCAGCGTCGGCGGGGTAAAGGCTGGCATCAGTAGGCTGGCCGCACCTACCATCAATGTCAGGTTCAGGACGCAGATACCAAACGCATGTGTGAATGGAGGGCCGCCAAGGACGATATCATCGCGCGTCATATTGTATATCGGTTCGGCAATCCGGTTGTTGGCCAGCATAGTCTGATAATTGTGCACAACGGCCTTGGGGGCCGAAGACGTACCCGATGTGAAACAAAGGATCACCGGATCCGACGCGACTGGAGGGTTTTCGATCTGGTCTTTGGTCCCCTCTTCGATTAGCCGAGGCAGGGACAGCGTGCCGTCAGGTGCACTGCCCGACGCAACAATGACGTGTTCCAGCGTTTTCACGCGGGTACACATGTCGAGCATGGCGGCTGCCGCGTCATAACTGTCGGCCGCGGGAGCGCAAATAACCGCGCGGGCACTGCCGTGTTTCAGTAACGGTTCCATCTCGCCGGCGCGATAGGGCATATGCATCGTCGATAACACACCACCCATCATGCAGACCGCGAAGTAGACGGTCATGAATTCGATCTGGTTGGGCAACTGGATCGCAACAACGTCGCCCTTGCGAATACCAAGTTCGAGCAGACTATTTGCAAGACGCAGCGCGTTTTCACGGATCTGGGCGAATGTAATTTCCTCGCCGCCGCCGATGGCCGCGATCGCGTCGGGCGTCTCATTGCTCCATTTGTCGAGCCAGTCAGTGACGGTATCGCCGTTCCAGTTTCCTAGCCGTAGGTGTTTCGATGCTATCCGTGGGTCGAAATCGAGGGATTTTCGCAATTCGATCGCTTCGGCCCGAAATTCAAACCGCTCCGCATGGGGGATAAAGCGGTCGCTGCGAAATCTCCGGCCGCCGCCAAGGTCGTATAGACGGTGGTAATTGTGTCGCTTGAACTTGCGGCGTTCCATGATGGTTCGGATATAGGTTACCTGGTCCTGGGTCAGGCCGAATTGACGGGCCAGTTCTGCATCGGACATGCCGCGATCCGCACGCGTGGCTTCGATCTGCTCCCAGTCCAGTTCGCGAACCGCATCGCCACGCCGCACCTGTATGTTATGGCTCATCTCGAAGACGGACTCGCCGTATGTCTGGATCATCTCTTCCGACATACCGATCTGGCTGCGTTTGAGGCCGCGGGTCACTATTCGACCTCCGCCTTTGCTGCCATCCGGGTCTCGTAGCGGCGGATAGGATCTGCCTGTGGCGACTGATTGGCTATTGGACATACCCGCATGCATTCGAAGCACTGTCCAAGCAGGCCACCGGATCCAACGGACATCTTGTACCAAAGGATTTTATTTTCCGCGTCGAACAACAGGTCTTCTCGTTCCTCCTGGTCCTCCGCCCGGATGGCGTCTGCGAGTACCCCGGGAACCGCTTCGAACTGCTGGGTCATTTCTGCGCAGGACGCCATGTCGTAGCGCATTTCCGCCTGATTACCGTCTTCGTCAATGTCACCAGACAGGCACTGCACCGGACAGAATTTCATGCAGGGTGTTTGCCCAGATCTACGGAACAGGTCGACGCAGGACGTGGTCGGGCATGGGTTTTCCTTCATGGGTTGATCTGGAGGCAACTCCAGTTCCGTAAAGACCGACGCGAAATACATGTACCCGAATTCGGGATGCAGCAGGATATCACCCGCCAGCGACCGCGCACCTATCCCGGCGATTTCGGCGTGCAGTTTCAGGCTTTGGAACGGCACCCGCGGGCCGGCTTCGGTATCCATATCCGGCGGGCAGTAAATAGCGCGTTTACCAAATTTATTTTCAATGTAGAACGCGGCGCCGTAGGCTACGGTGTAGGCCCGCACCTCTGTCGAACCGAAATAACCTAACGCTTTTGCAGGAACTGCCCAGGCGCCCTGCGTCTGTCCGCCGACTCCGAGCGATATAATGGACTTTGCGCGCGGCCACAAATCCGATGGGCGATGTCCCTCCGGCGCGATGCGGTTGACCGCATTAATATCCGCAACGCCGGCAATCAGAGCGCCTTTTTTAAGACAGTATTCCAGGATCGCTTTTTTCGCTTCTTGGGGGTCTATATCGGATTTTACAGTCATGGGTATTTTCCTGCTGCATTACGGCAGATGCCAGAGTTTCAGAAAATAGCGCTATTTTTCGCCACAGCTATATGGCCTAAATGTCACTGACTATCCAAAAAAACTGCCATGACAACCATTGTACCGCAGAAATGAATGCTGGTCAGGACCGATATTTCCAAACCGATAGATTTCAGAGGGTTTTTCGCCGAGCCGCCTGCTGCAGTCCTCACCAAAATTGCCCATATGGCGAAATCCGTACTCCACACAATTTCACTAACGCTCAGGTTTTGGGAGAGAGCCCGAGAGGTTGCGTCGGGACACAATTGAGCTGGACCGATTTCAAATAGGATTTGGCGGACACGACGCACCATGGGTCAATCCCAGCTTCGCTGTGGTTGTTCTTCGGGCTGTCCGAGAAGTTGTGCGGCAGGAATATTAACAGGGCGGCTGCCGGCAGGTCGGCCAATATGTTCTCGGTGTGGGAACCGTTGCCTCGCTTTCCGCTAGGGTCCGCCTCTGCGGAGATGATCCCGATTGCCCCGCCGCATTGACCGGCGGTAGCGCGGAATGTTGATACGGTTAAATCGAAGCGCTTCATCCATTGGAATGGCTAAGCATCGCATGGCAGTCTCGGTAACGATGCCGGTCTCGAGCTTGATCAAGACCTGACCGCACCTTTTGGATGTCCGGACGTTGAAGGGCTCGGTCGGATTAATTAAGGCGATTTTGCGGGGACGGACGGTTTGTCTCAGCGTTGCGGGCGCATCGAACTTCACGGTGTCAAACATCGCATGTGTAGAAGACCGGTCGATCCTTGCCGTAATGCGGTACCGTTTCCCATTTTTAATTCTGTTGTCATTACCGGCGTCTTGCGCCCATGCCTGCGCGAGAGGTAAACATGAAGCTCCAGGCGGAGCCCCGGCGACGGCTTACCTTCTGGGCCTGTATTTAATTCTTGATTTGCGTCGCCGCTGCCATTTTGGCTTTCGGTGCCAGTCTGGACTATGCGCTGTATACCTTTTTACTCAGCTGACGGAGTTCCCATATGCATAACGATATCCATCTGACCATGGCAACATGGGACTACGATCACGTCCGAGATATTGCGTCCGGGCTGGTAAAGCCGAAGGGGATTGAGATCACTCACCTGCAGATGGAAGTAGAAGAAATCTTCTACCGTTTTGCGAAGTCGTTTGAGTGGGACGTCTCGGAACTGTCGTTTGCCAAGTATTGTTCGATCATGTCACAGGATAATCCGCCGATCACCGGTATCCCCGTTTTCATCAGCCGCGTGTTTAGGCACTCGGCGTTCTATATCCGGAGCGATGGGGTCATCAAACAGTCGTCTGATCTTAAGGGGAAACGGATCGGTATTCCAGAATGGTCGCAGACGGCAACTGTGTATGCTCGCGGCTGGCTACATCATCAGGGTGGCGCGAAGTTGGACGAGGTTGAATGGGTGCAGGCAGGCGTTAACGCGCCGGGCCGGGTCGAAATGGCAAACCTGAACCTGCCGAAGGGCGTCAGCTATACGCAGGTCGCAGACAAATCGCTGGTCGAGATGCTTCTTTCCGGCGAAATCGACTGCATGATCTCGGCCCACCCACCACATGAATTCAAGGAAGGCAACGGGGATATCGTGCGCCTGATGTCGGACTACCGTGAAGTAGAGGAGGCATATTTTAAGGACACCGGTATTTATCCCATCATGCATACCGTTGCGATAAAGCGTGATATTTACGAGGAATACCCATGGATTGCCCGTAATCTGATGACCGCGTTCGAAGAGGCGCGCGACCGGTCGGTGGCTCGCCTTACGGGTGTCACCGCTTCGCAGATTCCGGTGCCGTGGGGCTATGTGAACGCTGAACGAACCGCCGAAACAATATTCGGCAACGATGGAATCTGGCCCTACGGTATCGAATCCAGCCGGACAACGATCGAGGCGTTTCTGCAGTATTGCAACGAGCAGGGTGTTACGCACCGGCAACTCGC
>JAYYZV010000055.1:0-48540 GCA_036339975.1 Pseudomonadota bacterium
CAGGATCCAGCAAGTTGATTTTCATCTCGGTTTCTTCGGTTTCTGCTGCCCAGCACCTTACCATCATTTCCAGCGCAGCCTTGCTCACCGCATAAGCTCCCCAGTAAGGCCGCTTTCCGTGTGCGGCGCTAGATGTCACGAAGACCGCCCGACCCGCGTCTGACTGCCTCAGTAAAGGGTCGGTCGTTCGGATCAACCGCCAGTTGGCATTAAGGTTTACGTCGAGAACTTCGGTCCATACCCTCGCGTCGATATGGTGTATAGGCGCCATTTCACCCAGCACGCCGGCGTTGCCCACGACGATATCCAACCCTCCAAATCGCTGCAATATTGTCGGGCCGATCTGGTCTACAGAATCCAGATTGGTCAGGTCCATCGGTAGTAAAGTCGCGGGCGGCGCGGCGTCCGGTGCAAGTTTCAAGGCCGACCGGATCCGATCGTCGGTATCTTCGAGCCCGCCATGCGTGCGGCCAATCATAATCACATGGGCGCCCTCTAGAGCAAAACGTTCGGCGACGGCGGCTCCAATACCACGCCCCCCCCCCGTAATAAGGGCGATCCTGTTCTGAAGGTTTCCTGTCATGCTAGTTGGGTCAGGAAAGAAAGTTGTGGGCTGGGCTGATCACCAGGCTGATCAGTAGGCGCAATGGGATATTCTCCCGAGAAGCAGGCATCGCAATATTGTGGCGCCTCGGAGTTCCGGCCGTTTAATCCCATGGCCCGATAAAGGCCGTCCATTGACAGAAAGGCAAGGCTGTCTACCCCTATGATCCGGCCCATTTCTTCGACATCGTGCTTTGCAGCCAGAAGTTCATCTTGGCTAGGGGTGTCTACACCATAGAAACAGGAATGGGTGGTCGGCGGGCTGGCAATTCGCATATGTACTTCAGTTGCCCCAGCGGCACGTATCATCTCGACGATTTTCACCGATGTCGTACCACGGACGATACTGTCGTCGACAAGAATGACCCGGCGTCCCTCAATTACGTCACGGTTTGCATTATGCTTGAGCTTAACGCCAAGATGCCGGATTCGGTCCGTGGGTTCGATGAATGTCCTGCCAACGTAGTGATTGCGGATGATCCCAAGTTCATACGGTATTCCCGCCTGTTCCGCGTATCCAAGCGCGGCGGGGACGCCTGAGTCCGGAACGGGGATGACTACGTCAGATGTGACGCCAGATTCCTGAGCAAGTTCCTGACCAATACGTTTTCGCGCGTCATATACGTTTTGGCCATCCATGGTACTGTCAGGACGCGCGAAATAGACATATTCAAATATGCATAGCTTATGCGGACGCTCGGGAAACGGCCGCATAGACTGAACACCTTCTTCATCTATCAAAACCATTTCTCCTGGCTCGATATCGCGAATATATTCGGCCCCGATAATGTCCAGTGCGCAGGTTTCGGATGCCAGAATCCAGGAATCCTCAAATCGCCCAACTACAAGCGGTCGTACGCCATAGGGGTCCCGCACGCCGATAAGTGTGTCGTTATGCAGGGCAACAAGAGAGTAGGCGCCTTCCACCATCCGCAAAGCAGCAACTGTACGGTCCACCACTGTGTCGAAGCTGCTGGTAGCAATCAGATGTATGATGACTTCTGTATCAGTAGTCGATTGGAAAAGGCAGCCGCGCTCAACTAGTTCCCGTCTCAGGGTAACGGCATTAGTAAGATTTCCGTTGTGCGCGATTGCAAATCCACCAGACGCAAAATCTGCGAACAAAGGCTGGATGTTTCGCAAAATGGTGTCACCAGTAGTTGAGTATCGATTGTGTCCTATAGCGGAAGCGCCGGGAAGTTTTCCGATGACACTTTCTTCATTGAAATTATCGCCAACATGACCGGCGGCTCGGTGGCTGAAGAACTGTCCATCTTTGTATGTGACAATGCCAGCGGCTTCTTGCCCGCGGTGTTGCAGCGCATGTAGCCCGAGCGCTGTTAGAGCCGCTGAATCGGCATGCCCATACACACCAAAGATGCCGCATTCCTCGCGCAGTTTGTCGTCGTCAAAGGGGTTTGTCGTTAACGTCACCGGATCTTTCCTCTCATTGATGGTTCCGGATTAGACGGTCCATTTCCCGGCGTTCCGCCGGTTTGTAGCCTGATTCCTTCTTCTCTCCACGCGGCTCGGGTTTCGGAGACATCAAACTACGGAACTGGTCTTCACGATCAGTCAGGCGATCCAAAGATACGGACACTCCCCATTCGTCCGGGGCCAGTGCCGAAAGCGTCATCGCTCCCCGTTTGACCAGCGGCAAAGTTTTTGAATCTTTGTAAAATGATGACTGGTCTGTAAGTTTCAGCCCCTGTTGGCTGAATATGTATCCGCCGCTGATTATAACACCGCCAATCATGAGGCCGATTAGCAGCCCGAACGAGCGGTCGAGCATGCCCAAAGAACTGTCGCGCACAACGTTTGCTATTGCCTGACTAATTAAGGTCAGGACAATCATGCTCAAGACAAAAATTGCGGTACCAGCGAGGATATCGGCTATTAACTCATTTTCGATCCATTCACGTGCCAACGGCCGCGTATAAGAATAGCTGTAAATAGTGGCTAGTGTCGCACCGACCCAACCGCCAAGACTTAGTATGACCCGAACGATACCAAGCCGAAACGCGATGATACCGCTTAGCAAAACGATGACGAGTACTACGATGTCTGCAACGCTCATTGAGCTGCCTCAATTACGGTGTGGGGTGTGCCTTCGGAAAGATTGAATTGTGCTATCATGTCCTGAAGCTTGCGCATTTCGGAAATGCGGAACTTAGCAGAATCCGCTGTACCTTTTGTGTGGCTTTTGTCCTGCTGAGATGGGGCCCACGCCGCATCGAACCCAAGTTTCGCGGCTTCTTTGATACGTAGGTCGGTCTGGCTAACGGACCGTACCTCCCCGGAAAGTCCTATCTCGCCGAATATAACTGTATCTGCCGCAAGAGGCTGGTCTAGGGTAGCCGATACCAGTGCGGCAGCAACAGCAAGATCAGCCGCCGGTTCGTTTATCCGAAGACCCCCGGCGACATTAAGATAAACGTCGCTTCCAGCTACCGAAATACCGCAACGTGCCTCGAGAACTGCCAGCACCATTGCGAGTCGACCTGTATCCCATCCGATCACTGCCCGGCGGGGTGTGCCCAAAGATGACGGAGCGACTAGCGCCTGTATTTCGAGAAGAACGGGTCGGGTGCCCTCTATTCCTGCAAAAACGGCGGTGCCCGTGACGTCGTCGCGACGTTCGGCAAGAAATAGAGCTGATGGGTTCTCCACCTGCATCAGTCCCGTGTCTGTCATCTCGAAAACGCCAATCTCAGAGGTCGGGCCGAACCGGTTTTTTATTGCACGCAGCAATCTGAATTGGTGCCCACGTTCACCTTCGAAATAGAGAACCGTGTCGACCATATGCTCTAGTATGCGTGGACCGGCAATCGTACCTTCTTTGGTAACGTGCCCCACAAGGATAAGCGCAAACCCGCGCCGCTTTGCAAGTCGTATTAGTGTATCTGCCGCGCTACGAACCTGCGACACGGATCCGGGCGCAGATTCCAAGTTATCCAGATACATGGTTTGGATGGAATCTATAATGACGAGTTCGGGTGGATCTGCTATGTCGAGCGTTGCGACTATGTCTCGGACACTGGTGGCGGCGGCTAGCTGAACCGGGGCTGTTGCCAGCCCCAGCCGGTCCGCACGAATTCTGACCTGATCTATTGCTTCCTCGCCGGAAATGTACGCGCAGGCTGTGATCTTCGATATTGCGCCGGCTACTTGCAATAGAATTGTCGATTTGCCTATGCCGGGGTCACCGCCAACCAGTATGGTTGAGCCTGGTACAAGTCCGCCGCCGGTTACGCGGTCGAACTCGGCCACACGAGTAACTATGCGGGTTGCCCTTTTCGATATTCCGGCAAGGGGCACAAATTCGATGCTTTGGCCTTTTCCGGCCGTCAATCCTTTGGGTGTTTTGTCAGCAATAACTTCTTCCGTAATGCCATTCCATTTGCCACATGCATCGCATTGTCCCTGCCATTTGCGGTAGTTCGCCCCGCAGCTCTGACAGGTAAACACAGATGAAACTTTGGCCATTCGTCAGGCCGACGCGTTTGCGGCGATCAGTTTCGCCATTGGTCCCTCGGCCCGGCCGTGGATAAACTGATCGACAAATTCGTTACCACTATTGTCGATCTCCGAAACTTTTCCTACCCAAACGATTTTTCCTTCGTAGATCATGGCAATCCGGTCACTGATCCTTCGAGCGCTTTCCATATCGTGCGTGATTGTCAGAGCGGTGGCCCCCAGATCGCGGACGCAGGATGCGATTAATCCGTCAATCACATCGCCCATAATTGGGTCAATGCCCGTTGTCGGTTCATCGAAAAACAGGATTTCAGGCTGTGTCGCGATAGCACGCGCCAGACCGACGCGCTTCTGCGCACCGGCCGAGATATCCGAAGGATATCGGTAAGCATCGCTTTCCGAAAGGCCGACTTGCTTTAGCCGTTCGATCGCTTTTACCCGGGCTTCGTTTCGGCACATACTGTCTCCAGATATTTGACCGAAGGCCGCATTCTCCCAAAGTGGTAGGGAATCAAACAGAGCGGCACCTTGGAACAGCATTCCCAGCTTTCGATTTATTCGATCGCGAGCGTTGCCTTTAACACCGACGATCTCCTCGCCGTCGATTTTTATCGAGCCGGAATCTGGGGTAAGAATTCCAACGATATTTTTAAGGAGGACGGATTTGCCAGTTCCGGAGGCACCGATCACTGCCATGGATTCCCCCTCCCGGACATCCAGGTCAAGATCAGTCAGGACGCGTTTGGGACCAAAAGATTTGCTCAGCCCCCGGATGGAAATTTTGATTGGTGTATCGTTCATCTTGCGAAGAAGGCTTCGGTAATGAGGTAGTTGACGCCCACGATCAGTATAGCGGCGGAAACTACGGCATTTGTCGTGGCAGATCCGACGCCTTGCGCGCCACCTTTGGAATAGTACCCGTGGTAACAACCCATCAGCGCAATAAGAAATCCGAATACCGCTGCCTTCACTAGGCCGGAAAGCACGTCCATGAACTCTAGGAACTGCCATGTATTTTTAATGTAGACGCTGGGATTGAAGCCGAGCTTATGCACAGAAATCAAGTACCCGCCAAATACACCGATAATATCCGCTACTAAAACGCAGAAGGGCAGCATAACAAACCCGGCCAACAAACGAGGCGCAACCAAATATTTATACGGATTTGTCGATAACGTTGAGAGTGCATCGATTTGCTCTGTCACCCTCATAGTCCCAATTTCTGCCGCCATGGCGGCACCTATCCGGCCAGCGACCATAAGACCAGCCAGCACCGGCGCCAATTCTCGTGTTATGGAAAGAACGACGACAGTGGCGACTGCACTTTCGGCATTAAACCGTGCAAAACCAGTATAACTTTGTAAAGCCAAAACCATACCGGTGAAGACGGCCGTAAGCCCGACAACCGGCAGAGAATAATAGCCGATCTCAATGGTCTGACGCAGGACTAGCCGAGGATAGAATGGCGGCCTTACAATATGGCTCACGCTGACGCCAGCGAAAATAGTGAGACGGCCCGTCGCCGACAGGAATTTGATGAAGACCCGTCCGATCGCGGCGAAGAACTCCATCAGGCGGCTCTCCCGACATAATGCTTAGCGTAGCGCGCGCCGAGGGACGTCAGAATTTCATAGCCAATGGTACCTGCCGCATCAGCGACGTCATCGACAGTCTGGCGTTCACAGATAAGCTCGATATCATCTCCCGGTTTGATACAGCTCTCAGGAACCTTAGAAATATCGAATACGGTCAAATCCATGGAGACGCGTCCTGCGACTGGCACTTTTATGCCGGCAGCATAACCGTGCCCGCTGTTGCTTAACGACCGCTGGTAGCCATCCGCATATCCTGCAGCAACGGTTGCCAGCCGCGTTTTCGCCGGTACTGTGCGGCTCGCAGCGTAGCCAACGGTGGATTCCGTGTCAACGACACGGATTTGAAGGATTTGCGCTTTTAAACCAATAACTTGTTGTATTTTCTCGGGCGCGCCGCAGCTCCGAGTCAACCCGTATAAAGCGGCGCCGGGGCGAACCAGATCGTAGTGATATTCCGGACCAAGGAAGATTCCGCCGGAGTTGGCGAAAGATGCCTTGGTGGCCGGTAAAATCGTTCGGAGGTCGTTAAACAATGTCCGCTGCTGTTCATTCATCGGATGTTTGGGTTCGTCGGCACATGCGAGGTGGCTCATCACGTAGTCGATTTTGATTCCATCTAGCACACCAGGCTCGCTTGCCAGCAAAGACGTTTCCCTAGGCGTTAGCCCTAGGCGGCTCATGCCGGTATCTAGCGCCAGGATAGCGCGACGACCGCCGTTGCTCTTTGCATATTCCGACCACGTCCGGACATTTTCTGGGGTATTCAGAACCGGTACGAGATTATATGCATCAAATTCTGGTAATATTTGTTTCGAGATCAGGCCTTCAAGGACATAAACTTCGAAGTCACCGACGATTGAATGACGCAGCGAGATCGCCTCATCAATCGTGGCTACGAAGAACCGCTGACAGCCCGCTCCGATAAGGCTTTCGGTTGCCTTCGTAGCACCTATTCCATATCCATCGGCTTTCACCACGGCGCCACATTCTCCAGGCGTCGTCCGGTCGGCGAGGAAACGCCAGTTCGCCGCGATGGCGTCCAGATCAATCGTCAGGACGGCACCAGGAAACCTGATCGCCCGATCGGTCAGAACGGCACATCTCCCGACGAGGGACGGGGTTCTCCACTAGAACCCCTAGGGTCCCCGTACTCGTCTCCGTCTTCCAGATTGTCGAATTTGGTTGCTTCCGGATAGACACGGAGGTGGACCATGCCGGTGGGCCCGTGCCGCTGTTTGGCGATGATGACTTCGGCACGCCCACGAACGGCTGTCATTGCTTCTTCCCACATCATGTAGCGTTCGTTCATCTTTTCATTCGATTCGTCTGCGCGTCGCGACGGCTCGGCGCGCTGCAGATAGTATTCGTCGCGATAGATAAACATCACGACGTCTGCGTCCTGCTCGATCGTGCCGGATTCTCGTAGGTCTGCCAACTGGGGCCGTTTGTCTTCGCGCTGCTCGACAGCTCGGCGTAGTTGAGAAAGGGCGATCACAGGAACGTCCAGCTCCTTGGCAAGTGTTTTTAGCCCACGGGTGATTTCAGAAATTTCTTGCACCCTATTTTGGTCACGGCTTCTGCCGCTACCCTGCAGTAGTTGCAGATAGTCCACCACTATAAGGCCAAGCCCGTGTTGACGTTTCAGGCGTCGCGCTCGTGTCCGTAAAGCTGAGACCGAGAGAGCGGGGGTATCGTCAATATATAGAGGCGCTTTCTGCAGCTGCTGGCTGGTCTTTACCAAACGATCGAACTCGGTCTGGTTAAGCTCGCCTTTCCGTATTTTGTCGGATGGGATTTGAGCCCCCTCGGCCAGTATTCGGCCGGCCAGCTGTTCCGACGACATTTCGAGGGAGAAAAAACCGACTACCGGGTCGTCGATCGGCGTTTCGTTGCCTTCTTCGTCGACGACTGTATCGGTTAGGTTCGCAACATTGAACGCAATATTCGTGGCCAGAGCGGTTTTCCCCATTGCAGGTCTTCCCGCCAGAACTATTAGATCGGACTTATGGAGGCCGCCAAGCAGAAGGTCGAGTTGACGAAACTTGGTCGGCACCCCACCAAGTGCGCCATCGCGGTTGAACGCAACCGCGGCCATGTCGACAGCATCGCGGATCGATTCTGCGAAGCTCTGGAACCCGCCTTCATAGTCGCCACTCGTTGCAAGGTCGTAAAGGTCCTGCTCTGCGCCCTCAATCTGCTGCGTTGCGCTGTCTTCAGGGTCATGGGAAAATGCATGGTTGACGACATCGGTACCTAGGTCGATGAGTTGACGGCGCAGGTATAAATCATAAATTAAGCGTCCATAATCTTCGGCATTAATTACCGCGAAGGTGGCATTTGCCAGGTCGGCTAGGTATCTATGCCCCCCGATTTCCGAGAACTCTTCAGTGTCGAATACGTGCTTCAATGTGGTTGGGTTTGCTTGTTGTCCGCGGTCGGCTAATTTGCTGATGGCGGCGTATATGCGGCCGTGCAACGGATCGAAAAAGTGCTCGGAACGTAAAAATTCGGAAACCTTCTCGTATGCTCGATTATTCTCAAGAATAACACCCAGCAGACCCATTTCCGCTTCAGTATTGTTCGGCGGTTGCCTATATCCTGTGGCGTCGTCTTCCGGTTGCTGCAGCGATGTTGCCACGTCGATTTCTCCGCTTATAGAAGAATTGGACACTCACAGTCTTGAGCCGAATCAGCGAGTGCCGATTTGCCCATCTCGCAGCTATTTCGGTGGATGGAACACGTTCATGTCTAAACAATGTGAAAAGCGGGGAAAGTCACGGTTCTATTGGGGAAAACCATAAGTCTAATATCAGTGCCTGCTTGCGTCGAATCGGGATATCGAGGGTGGGTCGGAGTAGATAGGTTCTATAACAGCGTGTTTGGGTCCCTTTAAGTATTTGGTTAGCTCCCAGCGCTATTGTTTTTGGGGGGTCGGTTTTTTCTCTTCTATCTGCGATTGCTCCCACTCGAACATGTAATCGCGCGTGAGCGGAACTGTCTCAAGAGATTTGCTTAATTGGATCTGAAATACCATTAGATTTTCGTAGCGGAAGCCGATTTCGCATATTACCAGGTAGAGATCCCACATCCGGCAGAAACGCTCATCATAAATTTCGGAAACTTCTGGGCGGCGCTTGTTGAACGCCTCGCGCCAGTGGCGCAGGGTTTCCGCGTAGTGGAGTCGAAGGATTTCTATGTCGGTACATATCAGGCCGGAATTTTCTACAACCGGCATGATTTCTGACAGCGAAGGAATATCAGCGCCGGGGAATATGTATTTTCGGATAAATGGATTTATTGGGTTGGGAGAATTCAGACGTCCGATCGAATGGATGACTGCAACACCGTCATCGGTCAGTAAATCTCGAAGCTTTGTGAAGAACTCGATGTAGTTCCGCTTACCCACGTGTTCGAACATGCCCACAGAGACGATCCGATCAAACTCGTGAGGCAGGTCGCGATAATCCTGCAAGTGAAACTTCACGCGGTCCTGCAGCCCTGCTGCGAGAGCACGTTCATTGGAGACCTTATGCTGTTCCGTGGATAGTGTGACCCCCGTGACATTGCCATCTGAGACCCCCGCGAGGTACATTCCTAGCCCGCCCCAGCCGGACCCAATGTCCAAGATGTTGAGGGACTTTTCATCTAACAGCAATTTGGATGCGAGATGCCGCTTTTTGTTCAACTGGGCGGTTTCTAAATCGTTGCCCGGGTCCGTGTAATAGGCGCATGAGTATTGGCGATCGTCATCCAGAAATAGATCGTAAAGCTTGTCCGAAAGGTCGTAATGATGCGCAACGTTTTTCTGAGCAACGCCGATCGGATTGTATTGTTTTAACTTTTTACTTCCGATGCCGATCTTCTGCATTATTTTCAGCAGTGGATATGCTTCGACGCGCTTATAATTTAGCGCTGCCAATTCAATGAATTCATAGAGAGTTCCTTCTTCGATCAGCAGATCACCCTCCATGTAGGCTTCGGGCAGGCTGAGCCCTGGGTTTATTGCGAGCGTGTATTCAAGGCTTGCCTTGGTAAGCCTTATTGTACATCGGGGCGGCGTCTCGTCTCCAAATACCCGTTCGATGCCTTTGTGATCAATGACCGTAAGTGTCCCTTTTCGGAAGGCAAACTTTATTAATGATGTAAACAGCAAATTATCCCGCCCCGTGCCGGCTACGTTAAGGTGGCGCCGCAGCGGCACCAGTTACTAAACTAGTTCAGAATAAATCAACTGAGGCCTCGTTGACAAATTCGAGAAAGGTATATCTTCGGTTGTTTTCGGAGGGGTCATGTTGTGGCGTCCTAGTTCGCCCATTAAGTCAATGCTTAAGCATATTAAAATAATATAAATGGAGTATTCCCAACATCTCGATGCGTACCGTTCATCAGCGACTAATGTAGGACTACAGGAGTTTGACGGAGTTCTAGGAAAGTAAGGAGCAATAATTATGCTGAATTTCTTTGCGCACTTTTGTAATACTGTTTAAGTCAGCCATACACATGATCGATTTCTTATGGGTGTTCGATGTGTCAACATAACATATTGAAAATAAAACAAAAAATTATGTAGCGTGAAATTGGGCATCATCACGTCCAATTCTTTCCCCAAACTTATCCACATCCAGAAACATGAAAAAATTCAATGGATTAAGAGGAATTCTCCGCAAAATGCGTCGATCGGCAACGAAGTTCATTTTATACCCTCCGCGGCGTTACGGCCATCGATGGATGCCGGCTTGCCCCATGGGATGGTCATAGTACTTCATCGTCAACAAAATTTTTGCTCGTTACGAATGGAAACATCTATGTCAGAACAAATTGACCCGGTAACAAAAGAATTATTGGCGCGGAATTCTCTCTACAGAACTGATTTTATCACGATCCAGGCCATCGAAAATCCAATAATCCCAAACAGAATAGCGATCGCTTTTTCCAGTTTTCTTTGTTCTATACGTCCCTGCAAGAGTGGTCCTATCTGCCCGCCGATGATCACGGCTGGTATGGTGTAACAGACAAGGTTCCATGGAACAGCACTTAGACCCCCGGCTTCTATCAACGCTGCAATCTGGGTAAATGATGCCGACGCGATGGTGACAATGACCGTGAGAACCGAAGTTGCGGCGGCAACTGCCACCGGCACCCGGTTGCGTTTTACAAGTTGCGGCAGGATGACTTCGCCCACGCCGACACCGAGAAATCCGGTCATAAAGGACCCGATGCTTGTAAAAACACCACCAGTAATCCCTTGCCGAGGTTTGCGAAACCGGAAGGTATTACCATCGCGACCGGTAATTTCGCGGATCTCAGCATCAGCATTGATTGCATCATTATCCTTGGAATCCATTAGCATGTCGCGTGGTGGAGTATGACGTAGGATGATTGGGCAAAGTATAAGCATTAAAAGGGCATAGGCACCCTTTAGTATGATTTCCTGCTCCTGTAATAGGCCGAAAAGTAGTGCGCCGACGATAGCGACCGGTATCGATAGGAATATGAACGGGAGCGCGCTTTGGAAATCTATCAACCGTTTTCGATAGTAGCCAACCAAGCCTGAGGAAAACCCGAATACTTCGGTCATCAGTGCGGCACCAATGGCCGCAGATGTCGCTAACGGGTATTCCGGTCCAAGTATGGGAAAAATAATAACGAAAATTGGAATGAATAATGCGGCCCCACCAATTCCGCTAAGCATAGCTGCGGTTGCGACACACATGGCGACGGGGAACATAAACCAGTATTGAGCCCAATCCATTAAATGTCCTAAAGTTGAAAGGGTTACGCGGCAGATCGCAAACGACATCAGGATAGAGGAAATTCAGGCTTTCGCCATTAATTCAACCCTTGAATGCGAATAATCACTTGCTGTTTGCGGGGACAAGTTTATCAGTGTTTTGCGTTTGCGACTGATACAAAGTCTAGCATTGA
This sequence comes from Pseudomonadota bacterium, assembly GCA_036339975.1. Classification (GTDB taxonomy): domain Bacteria; phylum Pseudomonadota; class Alphaproteobacteria; order MPNO01; family UBA830; genus UBA830. Next base: position 11,601 of record JAYYZV010000055.1, read on the forward strand.
AGTTAATTTTCAGGTAATCAACACGCTCTAGTCTGGGAACTGGCAGTTTGCGCTATACCGCGTACCCCTAGGAGGTAAAAAAAATGAAGTTAATTAAATACGCAACTATCGCTGTCGTACCAATTTTGTTCGCCGCTGGTTGTGAAACAACAGCGACAACACAGTCCAAAATTGATCAAGCGAATTCGAGTGCAAACGAAGCTAAAGCTGCGGCGATCAAGGCTTCTTCTGCCGCACAGGCAGCAGCAGCTGCTGCGCGTGCGGCAGCTGATGCCGCTAACCGCGCTGCGGCTGAAGCAAAGGCTGCCGGTGATAAGGCGGACCGAATTTTCCAGAAAAATCTCCGGAAGTAGTATTCAGACGAATTAATGGTCCCCCCGCCCCCCCCCGGTTTCCGGGGGCGGGCGGGGATTTAATTCGCGAGAATTTGCAAAGGCGTACCGCGTCGTTCTCTATATGCCGCCCTCGCTTTTTGCCAGTCTATTCGGGCGGCCAGATTACCGGCAGCGTGCAATAGCCGGTATTCGAATTCCGGTGGTTTGGCCGGTGTGAGCCTGCCTGTTTTTTCCACTTCATCTGACTGTGTCTGGTTTGGGTGAACTTCTAGCCATAGTTCCTTTTCCAAACGTGCGATCTTCATTGCTTGGTCGATTACGGTTACCTTTGTCCCGATTTTGATTTTGTCGAATATCCGGGCAATGTCTTCAGGGTAAAGGCGGACACATCCGTGGCTGACCCGACGGCCTACGCCATAGGGCTTGTTGGTGCCGTGAAATAGATATGCCGACCAGCCCAAGTAGACGGCATGTGCCCCCAGCGGATTATCCGGCCCGGGCTTTACCACCCCGGGTAGTTCAGGCTGGTCTTTAAGCACCGACTTAGGAACATACCATGTGGGGTTCTTCTTTTTACGGACGACGGTGGTAGTCCCTTTGGGGGTATCCCATCCCTCGTTACCGATGCCCAGTGGGACAGAATCGACGGTCGATCCATCCGGATGGAAAAGGTACATTCGCTGATCGGCAAGATTAATCAATATTCCTTCGCGTGGTCCGTCGGGCAGAAGATGCGCGGTTGGAAGGACGACCTCCTTGTCTGCGCCGGGGACCCAGGGGTCTATACCGGGGTTTGCGGACACAATTTCGGTGTATCCGAGACCATGCTTGCGAGCTAGATCGACTAGAGAATCCTCATACCGGGTTTTATAAATTTTTTGCTCACCAATTATCGGGGGGTAGGATTCCGCATTACCTGCGGCGACTGCTGGCGCCCGGCCGATGACTGGTACCATGGCGAATGCCCCGGCGAAGCCAGCCATATGGCAAAAAGTCCGGCGGTTAAATACTAACATCAATATTGGTCCTGCTTGTATGTCCTAATAACATTTTTGCAATGGCTGACGCTTTGAGAAAACAACTACCCAAAAGAAATAATTAAACGGTGTTCTTCGGCGCTAGTTCTACTCCTTCCGGCAAATGACTGCCGCGGCTATACCTTCCGACGACTTCGCCGGTGGCCAAGAGATTACCGTCGCCGTCTTCGACGTCGCATGAGGATACAAATATCGTTTTACCTGCTTTTCGGACCCTCGCTCTGGCTATCAAAACCCCCTCGCCAATGTTGTCCATAAGGTTGACGTTTAAAGATACCGTCATTGCATGTCTTATTCGTCCCGGTTCGGCACAAAATATACCAGCATGAGCGCCGGCGGTGTCTATGAGTGCCGCCATTACGCCTCCGTGCACCACTTCTATCCCGTTTTTGATTTTGTTTGTGACATCGATTTCTATCGTCGCGTGATCAGGCCCCCAAGCGGTCATACGTCCACCAAGCGTCCTCATCAGGCCCTTGAAATTCTTATGCGAGTGTCTCGCGGCGTCGGTAGGAGGCATCCCGGATAATCCAATTTTTGGAACAGTGCGTATACATTACGCGTCTACCGCGTAAATCAAAAGTGTAGCGCCAATTCGGTCGACAGAGCGCGGTTTTTAACTATATTGGGGAAATCTATTTTTCCGGGGAACAATTAATGAAGAGAGTAATCGTCGGTATCACCGGTGCGACAGGCACAATCTACGGTGTACGCCTAATGGAACTGATGCGTACCGATCCCGAGATAGAAGTTCATCTGGTCATGAGCCGTTCTGCGAAATTGACCCTTAAGATGGAGCATGATCTAAAGTTAGACTACATAAATGACTTGGCGCACGAGGTGCATGAACCGGGAAACATTGGTGCGTCAATTTCGTCCGGATCGTTCCACTCTGAGGGTATGATTGTCGCCCCGTGTTCGATCAAAACGATGTCTAACATTGCGATGGGAAATACTGGCGACCTGATCAGCCGCGCCGCAGATGTGGTCCTGAAAGAACAGCGAAAGCTCATAATCGCTATCCGCGAGACCCCGCTACATATTGGGCATCTTGAAAATCTAACCAAGCTGGCACGCATTGGCGCGGTCATATTTCCGCCAGTTCCGGCTTTCTATAATCGGCCGAAGTCACTCCAGGATATTGTTGATCAGTCCTGTATGCGTATGCTGGACCAGTTGCATCTAAACATCGAATCTGCGCCACGTTGGGGTGAAGAGGGCGGTGTGCCTGCCGTAGGTCAGGAAATTAACGGTGGCAAGGTCGGTTAGATTAGGTCCAGCGAAACGCTTTCCAGACCGTGGAATGAAATTTCGGCCCTGCAGGGATAGCGGTCCACCCAAATAACCGGCGTTAATGAACCGGTCATTACAAGGTCGCCCTCATTCAAACATTCGTTCTGTGTGCTAAGAAGGTTGGCGAGCCACGCAACTGCCTCAAGTGGATGTCCCATAATGCCCGATCCCGGTCCCTCAGCGATTGTTTTTCCATCGATACGGACGGTACCGATAAGTTCTGCGAGGTCTAGCAAATGCCATTCTGCAAGTTCTGGACCAAGGACGCAGGCTTTGTGGAAAAAATCATCTGCGATCAGTGTGGGTGTATTTCTATCTTGGAAGTCGCCATAGCGGTTTTCAACAATTTCGATTGCCGGTACAACGCAATCGATCAGATCGGCGGCAGACTCCCTTGTGTATTTTTCACCATTTGAACTTCTGCCCAACCTGACGGCGATTTCGCACTCGATACCTGGGTTGCAGAAATTGTCTGAAGTCAACGTACTGCCGCTTTGGATTAGGTTTCCCGACATAATGCGACCGTAGGCCGGCTCTGTGACTCCCAGATAACGTTGCATGGCAACGGTGGTGGCACCTATTTTCCAGCCAATGAATTCGCCCTGAAAATTCTTGCGCAAAAAATTATTTAGGGCCTTTTGAACTGCGTACCCGTCCTTTGAAGTTTTAGGTAAATCCTCGTCGGGTATCGGGGGTACGTGTTTAGCACCAATCCGCGCTTCTCCCAATAATTGGGCGTTTCGATTATTTGCTTTGGCATCCATCCAACTCCGCCCCCCCCCACGTATTTATTAGTTGACGGGTTTTTCATCCTCGAAATTTTTGGCTTGCTTGCGTTCATTCTGGGCAACCGCTTCGCGGCAGCGTTCCCATAGCTGAGGCCCATAATATTCGGTGAAATCATTGTACACACGATCGAAGGGCAGGTCAGACCAAATGCCGTGGGTCGCGACATATTCCATATGTTTTCGACCTCTCTTATCGAATTCCTGCAACAAGGCGTCGTTGACGCCGTCGAACTCGGTCGGGGTTACGTCAAACTTGTCGCAGAGTTCAATGTTGAATGCTGGCGCAGCCTTTACCCAATTATCGTCAATGAGCATCACTGCGTAGCCGTGATGCATGAATAAATCCTTGCCACCCATGGCCTCGCGCATGCGGTCTGTACACATGTGATTGGTGACATCTGAGAGGCCAATGGCGGTTGGAATTCCGGCCGCACGCGTTACAGCTGTGAGCAATGAGGCCTTAGGGATGCAATAGGCGGCTCCGGTTGTAAGGACGTCGCTCGCTTTGTAAGACTCCGCACGGTCAGTAATCCTATAGGGGTCATATCGGACGAAGTCGCGAACTGCATAGAATGCTTTGATCGCCTTTTCTTTTGCAGTTTCTGCACCTTCAATCGCTTTTGCGGCGAATTCCGAAACGGTTGGATTGTCATAGTCGAAATAGGGGGTCGGTTCGAGATACTTCTCAGATGGCTCCGGAAACCCTTTTTCAAAAAAATCCATAATTGAACCCTGCGTTGGTGTTGGCATTGGCGGAGATTAGGTCTACAGGCTCTGTACCGCAAGTGGTCTGGCGGATGGTGCAACACGATGCAGTCAGTTAATCTTCCGCGATAAATACCAATGCATTAGAGGGATGGGAGACAAGACAGGATGGCAGTTAACCCGGGAACCCCCGACAAGCATCACCCGGTGGCGGGGATCTTCTGGATGGTCGGTGCCGCCTGCTGTTTCGCTGCGTCTCTGTCACTTGTTAAAGCACTGCAAGATGACGGCATGACGCCATTCCAGGCGGTTCTCTGTCGTCAGGTTTTTGGACTAGCGATTTTCGTCCCTGTGATTATGAAGGCGGGTGCGTCGTCGCTGAGAACCCCGGTCCCGACGCGCCATTTCATGCGCGCTATATTCGGCTTTCTCGGCATGTGTACCGGTTATTACTCGCTCACCCTGATTAATGTCGCAGATTCCGTAGCACTACAATTTACACTGCCCATTTTCACCATGATGTTTGCTATCTGGCTGCTGCGCGAAAAACTGCATTCGCATCGGGTTGTCGCAACCCTAATAGGGTTCGGCGGCGTATTGTTAATTGTACGCCCCGGGTTTGCGGAAGTTAATGCAGGCGTCCCTCTAGCACTCTCTGCCGCGGCTTTCTATGCCATATCGGATACTATGTCTCGATGGGTCGCTAGGGACGATCCGTTTACGTCGATCATGATGTGGAATTTTATTTTCATGATCCCTTTAGCGGCGATTCCGACGGTCTTTTTCTGGGTAACGCCTGACGCAAATTTGTGGTGGCAGGTCTTAGGCTTTGCCGTCGCCGGCGTCGGCGCGCAATTTTGCCTGACAAGGTCTTTTGGTATTGCCGAAGCAAGCCTAGTCTCGCCCATCTTGTTTTTGCGTCTCCCTTTAATCGCAGGGATTGCCTTTTTTGTCTGGGGGCAAACGACGGAAATCTGGACTTGGGTGGGTGCGGCTATCATTTTCGTGGCAACAACATGGATGACCCGCGTCGAGACAAAGACAGTGGCGAAGATCCCGTAGATTTGCGAAGCTTCGGTCATTGAAATTAGGTCAAAATATGGCAGATGGCACAACAGCCCTGGCGGACAAAATGTCCAAGCATGAAGAACTGGTTGCCGTGGCGCGATCACTTACTGATACGTTTCGCGCGCGCGCCGCTGAGGCAGAGACCAACCGGAGACTACATCGGGAGACCCACGAAGCCATGCTCGAGGCCGGTCTATACAGGGTCCAGATGCCGAAACGTTATGGCGGTTTCGAGATGAGCCACCGGACGATGTTGGATATATCGATAGAAATCGGACGGGGATGCGGCTCCTCAGGTTGGCTTTTTTCGAATATTGCCGCCCAAAATGGAATTGTGGCCATGGCGTCGAGGCAGTTGCAGGACGAGGTTTGGGCGAAAGACGGGTCGACCTGCACCGCATCTTCGTTTCCCGCAAAGGGTGGAAAGGTGGAAAGGGTCGACGGCGGATTAGTGGCGAACGGGGTATGGAGTTTCGCTTCTGGCGTTGACTGGTCCGATTGGAACAACATGCAAGTGTTTGTTCCTAACGAAAATGGGGGTTTTTCCCACCACATGGCTTTGGTGCCAAAATCCGATTACCGTGTGATTGACGATTGGTATTCGCCAGGTATGGCGGCGACGGGCTCCCGCTCAATCGAACTGAAAAACGTCTTTATCCCTGAACACCGGTTGCTCAATACTGCCGATGCTCGTGCGGGTAAGACTGTCGAGGCGTCGGAAAATTTTGGGCCTATATTCCGCGTACCTCCTATGTGTGGAGCCAATAAAATTTTCTCGGGGCCGGTGATTGGCATGGCACGCGGGGCATTGGATGCAATCGAGCGGGATCTTTCAACGCGTAATAACGTAGCGGGTGCTCCAATGGCGACTTTGACGACCGCGCAGATGCGCGTGGCCGAGGCGGGTGCATTGATAGAGGCGGCTTGGGCGCTAATGCAGCGAGATTGCGATGTTGCCCTCGAGATCGGCGAATTAGGTCGCCTTACGACTGTCGAAGACCGCGCTTTCTGGCGACGCAATAATGCCTACGCTGGAGTGATGTCCGTTAAGGCAGTGGAGACGTTGCACCCTCTGCTCGGCGCGCGCGGCCTGACGCCGCAAAGCGATTTCATGCGTGCCTACCGTGATATTCATGCTGCGACTATGCAGATCAATATGGCGTGGGACCGGCATGCGATTACTGCGGCTGAGTTGCAACTTGGTTTGATGCCGACTGACCCGAGGGCCTAATGGAAATCGACGTGGAACAGCAAAGGATGATTGACGGGGCGAGGGCAATGGTGCCGGCACTGCTGGCCCGTGCGCGAAAGGCGGAAGAAGACCGTGCGGTTTCCCAACAGACCGTCGATGAATTTACCGATATGGGTTTTTTTCGAATTCATCAGCCGGAACGTTATGGTGGTATGGGTTGGGATATTAGCATGATGGTGCGGCTAGGCGCGGAACTGGGACAGGGCTGCGGCTCTAGCTGCTGGATATTTTCCAATCTTGCAGTCCAGAACTGGATCCTCGGGATGAACAATCCAGAGGCGCAGGAAGACGTCTGGGGCGAGAACCCCACAGCGCTGATTGCTTCGTCCTTCCCTGCGAAGGGCGGCAGGGTCGAACGAACAGACGGTGGTCTGATCGCGAATGGTCTGTGGAGCTTTGCGTCTGGTGTCGATTTTTCTGACTGGAACAATATGCAGGTTTTCGTTCCACCGGAGGATGGAGATGGCCCGCCGGAACACAGGTTTGCGCTGGTTCCAAGATCTGACTACACGATCGACGACGATTGGTATTCTCCCGGTCTGGCCGGTACCGGCTCTCGGACTATCTGTCTCGACGATGTATTTATTCCTCATCACAGAACAATCTCATCTAAAAAACTTATGGGTGGCCCATCACCGGGTTCGGAGATAAACCCGAGCGCACTGTATCGGTTGCCCCCGCTGACATTGGGAACAAAGGTATTTGCGGCGCCGGCACTGGGTATTGCGAAAGGTGGGCTTGCGATGATCGAAGACGATCTGAGTGGCCGTAATACGGTGGGCAATTCCCCAATGGCGGAATTGCCCACCGCGCAGGTGCGTATATCTGAGGCGGGTGCCGAGATAGAGGCTGCGGAGGCATTGCTGCTAAAAGACTGCACCGATGCGATGGCTATAGCCGAAGCGGGTGATGTGCCAGAAATCACCGACCGCTCACGCTGGCGCCGGAATAACGCATTCGCGGTTCAACTTTGCGTGCGCGCGTTGGAGCGCCTGAACCCGTTGGTGGGGGCGAGGGGGCTAACGCCTGAAAACGATTTTCTCCGAATGTTTCGCGATGTCCACGCGGCTTCACTTCAGATAACGGTTGCCTGGGATATACAGGCCGTGAATGCAGGGCGGATCAGGTTTGGACTGCCGTCACTCGATCCGCGGGTGTAAAATGAACCCTCTTGATTTTTATACAAAAATCAGATGAGCGGATGCCTCGGTGAACGTTAAAAATCCTGGAGCGGTCTGTGTGGAAATGGATAAGTTGTCTGTAAGGCGCGTTTCAGGCCCAGCTTAAATGCGCTGCGGGTTTTATTGTCCGATCAGCGCCCGTTCAACCGCCAGTCCAATCCGTACTAGCCATTCATCGTGTTGAGGCGCTGTCATTATCATGAGGCCGACGGGTCCTGTTCCGGGTGCTTGGCAAGGGAGAGATAGAGCGCAGGTGTTAAGAAAATTTCCGACGGTTGTGTTGCGTAGCATCATGATATTCGTCGTGCCATATAACTCTTCATCATTGTCCAGTGGAGCAACCGCGGGCGCAACAATTGGGCAGGTAGGCATCAGTAGTGCATCAAAGGGGAGGGCCATTTCTCCCGCACTTTTCTGAATTTCACCCCGTCTTTTGTGGCAGTCGATGAGATCGGCGGCAGACAAATTCTCGCCTCGGCGGATACGTACCCATACCCGGGGGTCGTATCGGTGCTTCTCTTCATCCATGCGACCACGGTGGTGAGCGAATGCTTCCGCTCCGAGAATTCCGCCATTGGGCATAGCGTCCGGAATTTCATCATACATCGGCGAGGCGACCTCGCTGACCGACGCTCCGGCCCGTTCCAATCTTCGGATCGTTTCTTCGAAAGTCGCTGCCACATGGTCGTCTAAGTCGCTCAGTACGTAATGCTGAGGTATTCCGAAGCGAAGGTTGTCGATCGGTAATGCGGTTGGAATTTTGTGCGGTCGGTCAGCCAATATTGCATCGGCAATGATGCAGCATCCGATAGTGGGTGCGAGCGGACCGACGCTATCCAGCGTCGAAGAAAGAGGGTAGACACCGTTTAAAGGGATCCGGCCGGTTGTTGTCTTGAAACCTGTTACACCGTTAACGGCTGAAGGAATACGCACTGAGCCGTCGGTATCAGTGCCGATAGCAACTGCGCACATGCCGTCAGCGACGGATACACCAGCCCCTGAGGAAGAACCACCTGGAATGCGTCCAGTCTCCCGATCCCAAGGGTTGCGTGGTGTATCGTAATGACAGTTCAGGCCGAGACCTGAATATGCAAATTCGGTCAAATTCGTGCGCCCTACGATAATCGCGCCTGCTGCTCGGAGCCGCGCAGTCACGATGGAATCTTTTGCTGCCGGCGCGACGTCATCTAAAGATTTGGAGCCCGCCTTTGTCTGCTGTCCTTGCTCGTCAAACAGATCTTTGAGTGATACCGGAATGCCTGCCAGTGGCGATGGAACAACGCCACTAGCCCGCAATGCGTCAGATGTGTCTGCTGCGATCAGCGCTGCTTCGTCGTGAACCTGCAGGAACGTCCGCGATCCTTCTCCATCGGGATCTTTGATGCGCGCCAGCGCCTGCTCAGTTAATTCACGACTAGTGGTCTTTCCGCTCCATAGCGCGGCTTGGAGTTCCAGAACCGGCTTCAGTTTTAGATCCATACGCGTAATTCCAGCAATCTTGTGGGGTGTGGCTTAATTGGTTTCGTCGTAATAATGGCTCTCGAGTAGTACACAACCATCGACCGATTTGAATGGACCGTGTGGTGTTCCTGGTGGGCGACAGGCGTAGGTGTCAGGGTCAAAGCTTCGGCCACCTTCTCCGTTCTCGTCATTTCCGACGGTCAGGTCGCCTTTTAGCTGATAGACCTCTTCCCAATAATCATGGGTGAATGGTGCAGTGGTATAAACGCCTGGCTCGAATTTTAACAATCTGGTTCGACAACCCGTCTTGTTTACCTCATCCAAGTGCCCAACCAGGATTTTTTGTTTGATGCCTTCTGGATATCCCTCTGGGACTTCCCATTCGCCGCCCATGTCGACGGCATAAAACTCTTTCCACTCTTTATTAATAGGCATCTAAATACTCCTTCCAGCTTATGGATAATGTCACTTAACGATGGGTAGGGTGTTGACGTTGTATCCGTATGAAATCTTGATACCGAGCTTAGGGTCCTCAATCTCGACATCAAACCGGCTAGCGGGACGGATACCGCCGATCGCTGCAAGCGTACCGCAATACATGGCCATACCGGGAGGCAGGACCTTTTCGCCTGGGCGGTAAAGGCTGATCAATTCTTCCGGCGGCCGCATCGCGGTGACGCTGCCGTCCTGATACAAAATCTTTTCGCCCTTCTCCGTTGCCCAACTCCGCAGCAGTAGGTCGTCAAAATGACCCGCGATGTCAGAGTAACGCCATACTGTTTTTGAGACTGGTTTCAGGCACATCTGTTTCGAAACGGGGACTGAATAGGTCTCTACCTCTCGGTCGGTATGGTCTGACCCTACCCCGATCAGCATGCCCTCGTCGGTGCCGATTAGAACGAATTCTACTTCGCCTGATGAGGTACATCCCAAAAATTGGAGTTCTTCATCGTTTGAGAAATTTTCAGCGGCGACGCGATAAAAACACGGCACCGAGCTAGGGCGGGGGACTCCAAGCTCTTCGAGCTCAACAATGTGTTTTTCAAGCGCCTCGACATCGCGTCCGGTCCATCCGGCTATCACGAGGTCGTCAATTTGAACCTGTTTGAGCGCGCCTTCGGGCATGATCATGAATTCCATTGTGATAGGCACGAGTGGCTCCTTGTATTCAAGAAACGTAACCTACTCGCCGTTAATTCCCGAGGCAATGCATGGAGCTCAACCGGCTATGCAACTGGCCGAGGGTTTCTGATAACATCCATTATCTGCCGGCAGGGTCGTATAGGGGCAGAAGAGTGGTGACTCTGGAACTCTATCAAAAGAGCCGGTACCTATCGCGGGCTTAAAAAGGAGTTGCCTATCTTCGGAAAAACGCGATGGAATTAGCTATGAAGGAACAATCGTAATGGCGCCCGAACGTCCGCCGCCGACTAGCCTAAGAGTTATCCTGATCGTATTTCTGCCGTTTGGCTGTGGATACTACTTGTCTTATCTATTCCGGACGATAAACGCGGTCATCTCGGAAAACCTGACAATCGAACTCGGGCTCGGTCCTGCAGGACTTGGGCTGCTGACAAGCTTCTACCTTATCGCCTTTGCCTCGTCGCAGATCCCCCTCGGTGTCGCGTTGGACCGGTATGGCCCTCGAAAGGTGAATGCAATTTTGCTGATGTTTGCAGCCGCGGGTGCGGCGGTGTTTTCGATCGCGGAATCTTTTGAACTTCTCCTCGCAGGTCGCGCTCTTATCGGTTTCGGGGTGTCGGCTGCGTTGATGTCTGCCTTCAAGGCGAACGCATTATGGTTCCCGAGCGACAGGATCCCACTGATGAACAACCTGATCGGTGCGTTCGGCGCCTTTGGAGCCGTTTCGGCGACCCGCCCGGTCGAAATTATGCTTCATACCGTAGCGTGGAGGGATATTTTCGGTGTGTTAGCTGTCGTCACTGTCGTCGTGTCCTTAATGATCCTTCTCTTGGTACCGGAAAAAAAAGAGATCAACCCAACGACCGAGAGCTTCGGTGAGCAGTTGAAAGGCTACGGTCGTGTGATCCGCGATATGTTTTTCTGGAGGGTCTCGCTGATCTATGCATTCAGCTACACGGCGTTCGTCTCATACCAGACGCTTTGGGCGGACCCGTGGTTGAAGGATGTTGCGGGCCTAGGCCAAACAGAACGCGCAAATTATTTGCTCGCTATTCAACTGGGCTTTTTAGCCGGTTTACTGCTAACAGGTTGGGTCGCGGACTTACTGAGGCGTACCCGTTTTCAGTCGGTCCATGTGTTTGGCACCGGTATTCTGTTGCTGATGGGAATTCAGATCCTACTAGCGCTTGGCGTCACGGCAGGGCTAGCAGTAATCTGGTTTTTGTTTGGACTACTGTCATCGGCGACATACTTGGCCTATGCCGTCCAGACCGCGCATTTTCCCAAGGCAATGACAGGCAGAGCGATAACAGCGATGAATTTCTTCATGTTTGTGCTCGCTTTTTTCTGCCAGTGGAGCATCGGCGGTATCATACAGTCTTTTTCGCCGGACGCGGATGGTAGTTATTCGCTAGCCGCCCACGCAACCGCCCTGTGGATCATTATAGCGGCTCAAGCGCTGTGCTATCTTATCTTTGCGCTCCCGGGCCTGAGAAAGAAAAAGAATGGCTGAACCATCCGCTGCGTCTGCCGCAAGGCCGGCATACATTCTGGTCCTGACCGTTTTGATGCCTTTCGGGGTCGGATACTATATGTCTTATCTGTTCCGAACGGTAAACGCGATTATCTCTCCGCAGCTGGTTGCAGATGTCGGGCTGACGCCGTCGGCGCTAGGTTTCATGACCGCAGCGTATTTCATGACGTTCGCCGCTGTGCAGTTGCCGTTGGGGATCGTGCTGGACAAATACGGTCCGCGGAAAGTGCAGGCGGCGTTGCTAATGGTCGCTGCCACAGGTGCGGCACTGTTCGCATTCGGCTCCGATGCGGTGACGTTGATTGTCGGCCGGGGGCTGATCGGTCTTGGCGTTTCGGCGTGCCTGATGGCATCTCTTAAAGCGAATGTACTTTGGTTTCCCAAGGAAAAGATCCCCCTGGTCAATGGCGTGATTTTCGCGTTTGGCGCGGTCGGCGCATTGTCGACGACCGTTCCGCTGGAATTGCTGGTCCAGACGGTTGACTGGCGGATAGTCTTCTGGTGGCTGACCGGTATATCCATAGTGGCCGGGCTGCTGATCCTGTTCGTCGTACCTGAACGGCCACAGGTAAAGTCGGAAAACGTGCCAGGACAATCCGCGTTCAAGGCGCAGATTGCTGACCTGAAACTGGTCTATGGCAGCCCCTACTTCTGGCGTCTGTCATTTATGGTGTTTCTCCACAACGGGGTGTTTCTGTCCTATCAGGCTCTTTGGGCGGCGCCGTGGCTCCGCGACGTGGCCAAGCTTGACCGGGGTGGTGTTGCCGACGCCATGTTTATGTTCAACGCGGGTATGTTCGCAGGCGTCCTGTCCATCGGGTTTGTGGCCGAGCGTGTGCAGAAACTAGGCGTGCCGACCATCGTTCCGGCTGTGGCCGGCATCGGGCTGTCATTGGTGGTACAGGTCCTGTTCGCATCGGCATGGACGACCTATCCCGCCATGCTTTGCCTCTTCTTCGGCTATTTTGGCTCTTCGGCGACCCTAGCTTATGCAGTTATGAATCAGAAATTTTCCCAAAAGCTAACGGGCCGGGTCAATACCGCGCAGAACATGCTGACTTTCATCGCGGCGTTCACGGTGCAGTGGCTGGTGGGGATCATCATCGGGCTCTACCCATCACCGGGGGGCGGGCTTTACAGCGCCGAGGGACACCAGACGGCGCTGTTCGTACTGATCGTCATCGAGCTTGCCGGTTTCATCTATTTTCTGTGGCCTCGATACACGCCGGACCCTCCACCATGAGCAGCCGTGAATATCCGTCCCTGCCGATCTGCGGCGTCGGCGTGGTCTGCCTGAAGGGAGATCAGGTGCTGCTGGTTAAGCGCGCCAAACCGCCGATCGCCTGGCAATGGTCTATCCCCGGCGGGGGGCAGGAACTGGGGGAGACGACGCGCGCCGCGGCCCTGCGGGAACTGAAAGAGGAAACCGGCGTCGATGCGGAGCTGATCGGTCTGATTGACGTGATCGATACCGTCCGCGAAGACGACGATGGGCGCATCCAGTTTCATTACACCCTGGTCGATTTTGCGGCCGTCTGGACGGCTGGCGAACCGGCGGCCGACGACGATGTATCTGATGCGCAGTGGGTGCGGCTGTCGGAACTCGAGGAAAAAGGACTCTGGTCGGAAACTATCCGGGTTATCCGCGAAGCGCTGAAAATCCGGGACGGAGGCGGGGGCAGGACTGATGGTTGATCGTGTCGACGATGATACCGAGTTTTACCGGGACGACTATTTGTGAACAGGTTCATGCGTGCCGTGGTCATTGATCGTCCGGGCGATCCAGATGTCTTAGAGGTGCGGGACGACTGGCCGCGTCCGGAGCCCGTGGAAGGGCGTGTGCTCATCCGGGTGATGGCGTTCGGGCTGAACCGCGGCGAAATGTATACTAGGCTTGGTCATTCGCCGAGCGTACAGTTTCCCCGTGTTCTCGGGATTGAATGCGCCGGAATCGTTGAGGCAGCGCCGGGCACGGCATTCGAGAGAGGGCAGAGCGTTGTCGCAACGACTGGCGGGATGGGTCGCACCTATGACGGTTCCTACGCAGAGTTCACGTCGGTGCCGGCCACGTGTGTACATGGGGTGGAGACGAAGCTCGACTGGACGCAGCTCGCCGCGGTGCCGGAGGTGTTTCACACCGCCTGGGGCGCGCTGTTTCCAGCGTTGGGTATTGCGCGCGACCAGTCGCTTTTGATACGGGGGGGGTCATCTTCTGTGGGTCTGGTGGCGGCTGATCTGGCGAAAGCGCAAGGCGTACGCGTGCTGTCGACCACCCGAGATCCGGCTAAATCGGAATTGCTCAGCAGTTTCGGGGTGGATCATATCGTCATTGAAGACGGAGAAATCGCGCCGGCGATAAGGGAATTTATACCCGATGGCGTCGATAGAATGTTTGACTTGGTCGGCACCAAAGCAATTGATGACTCCTTCGCCTGTGTTCGACGGGGTGGGGTCTTATGTATGGCGGGTCTGCTGGGCGGCGAGTGGGAGATCGAGAACTTCGCCCCCGGCGCTACGATCCCGTCGACCACCAAGTTGACGTATTTTTCGAGCTCGGCAACGCCCTTGTCGACCGCGGCGCTGCAGGATTACCTAACCGGCCTTGAAGACGGGACGTATCGCATGCCGCTCGACCGTGTTTTTGAGTTTGATGAGATTCAGGAGGCGCATGCCTACATGGAGGCAAATGCCGCATATGGTAAGATAGTGATAAACCTATCATGAAAAATCCGGTTTTTCTTGTCGGGGCATTTGGCCTCTCTTTGGTGCTTACTTTAATGGGGTTTATGGCGCCCGCGGCGGTACTGGGTGACATCATCACTGCTTGGGAATTATCTAACGCGCAGGCCGGTTGGCTCGGTGGTGCACTCTTTATCGGTTATATAGCAACAGTACCCATCCTGACGGCTTATACTGACCGTATTGATCCTAGGCGCATCTACCTGACCTGTGCGGCTATCGGTGCCATCGGTAATTTTGGATTTGCCTTCGTTGCCGACGATTTGTGGTCTGGTGTCGCCTTTCGTGTGCTAACTGGAATTGGCCTGTCGGGTACGTTCATGCCGGGTCTAAAAGCCTTATCTGATCAGTTGCCGTCCGGAAAAATCCAGCAACGGGGATCGACCTATTATTCATCATTTTTTGCGCTTGGGTCGGGTGGCTCGATCCTTATAGCTGGGGTAACCGCCCAGTATTTAGACTGGTATTGGGCCTTCGCCTTTGCTGGTGTGGGTGGATTAACTGCGTTGACGATCATTGCCATCGTCTTACCGCCTCATGAGCCGGACGCTGCCGTTACCGATGCGGGAGCCGCCCTTGATTTTCGGCCTGTTCTGCGCGACCGGGCGGTAATGTCCTATGTAGTCTCGTCTTTGGGAACAGCCTGGGAAGTTTTTTCTGCACGTGTATGGTTGGTTACTTTTTTCATGTTTATGCAGTCACGCGTGCCGTCAGACGAGATCAATTGGAGCCCGTCGGTCTGGGCCACTTTGGTTGCCCTGATTGGGGTGCCGGCAGCTATGCTGGTGGGTGAGCTTTGTGTCCGTTACGACCGCCGGAAAATTTTAATGGGAATTGCAGTCTTATCTACCATCCTAGCGGGTGGTATCGGCATTTCGATGGGTAGCGGTTACGAGTTGACAATACTTATATGCTTGATCTTCGGAATGTCGTCGTATGGACGCAGTGCTTCTATAAACGCTGGAACGATTGCTACAGCGGACCCTGCCCGACGCGGCAGCGCGTTAGCAGTTTTAGCGTTTATCGGGTTTTCTGGCGGAATCATCGGCCCCCTCGCTTTCGGTGCCGCTTTAGATTATTTCGGCGGTGCTGGCGATCCACTTGCCTGGGAAATTGCGATGGCAGTAATGGCCTTCGGTGGGGCGGTTACTTTCTTGTCTTTGCTTGCCGCTTCGAGCAACAAAAAAACGTCCGTTAATAGCGTGTGAGTCTATCATCTTAAATTTCTAAAGGCGGTATTTAAATGTCGTATTTCTGGGTCTTGTTTGGCAATGAAACTTTTCATTAAGCCTCTATTACGGGCGATAATTCAAAACGAGTTTTATTTTAAACCGCCAAGCCTGAGAGGGAGCTGCCAGTCAGGACCATTCGCATTGTCTAGATCCCGCAAAGTCAGCGTGCCAAAAACGTCAGAAAATGTTCGAGCGTTCATACTGGATGGGCCAGTCCAGATTTTCGGCCCTTAGCTTCGTGGCTGCATGTAAAGGCCAGTATGGGTCGGCCAGAAGTGTCCGCCCCAGTGCCACTAGGTCGGCGCGGCCATTGGCAATTACTTCCTCGCAGAAGTCGGGACTATGTAGCAGGCCCACAGCCGCTGTCTTCATGCCTGTTTCGCGTTTGATTTTTTCGGCAAAAGGAACTTGATAACCTGGATGGCTCGGAATTCGTTGGCGAGGATCGTTGCCGCCGGAAGAGCAGTCGATTAAGTCGACGTCGCGTCGGTCGCGGATCCAGCTCACGAGTTTCACTGTATCTTCCAAGGTCAGTCCACCCTCTGCCCAGTCGCTGCAGGACAGGCGGAGAAACAATGGGAGTTCGCTCGGCCAAGATTTACGTACGGCGTCTAGTGTTGCCATCAGAAACCGGGCGCGATTTTCCATAGATCCACCATATTCATCGGTGCGGTCATTGCTGAGCGGGGACAGAAAGCTATGGGCCAGATAACCGTGGGCGGCGTGAATTTCTATAACTTTGAAGCCGGCCTCAAGTGCCCGTCGGGCTGCCGCGGTAAAGTCGTCCAGAACCCGTTCTATCGTTGCTGGGTCCATGGCCTTCGGTGCGTGCCAGTCGGCGTAGGGCTGTTCCGTCGGTGCAATTGTCTGCCATCCGCCCGGATCTTTGGGGGAGAGCGAACTAGCCCCTTCCCACGGGCGGGACGTCGATGCTTTCCGACCAGCGTGTCCGATTTGCATCGCCGGTACAGCGCCCTGTTCGGCGATGAAGGAGGCGGTCTTTGTAAAAGCGTCTCGCTGATCATCATTCCAGATGCCGAGGCAGTTGGGCGTGATACGGCCTTCGGGCGACACATGGGTGGCTTCCGTAAAAACAATCCCGGCACCGCCAATTGCGCGGCTGCAAAGATGCACATGGTGCCATTCCTCGGGCATCCCGTCCGTTGCCGAATATTGGCACATCGGCGACATCATCACCCGGTTTCGGGCTATGACGGACCTGAACTCGATAGGACGGAACAGGTGGGGACTACTATCCCGTTGCAGAATACGACGTTTGTTTTCGGCCATGGATTTTGCGCTTTCTCGTTTGTTTTATGAAACGGTCCGATATTTCCGGGTGTTTATCGTGGCCATATCGGGTGTTTATCGTGGCCATATAGAGTTGCTCCAGAATGAAGAAAGAGAATGTTGAAAAGATTGACTTACCTTTGCCTGGACGGCGTATTTATTACCTTTCCGGCGATTGCAGAATATATGATTCATGTGGAACCCGTCTTCAGCTTTGTCGGGTGCAACCAACAGAAAGTTATCAAGACCTTCGATGAACCGAAGATTAATAGAGTTACCGGTACACTTGAGTTCGCAGAGAAAACATCCGCCGTCGTGATCATGCCGTTGGGTGACACGCTGCCGGAACCACTACGCACGAAATAACCTAGAAAACCCGCTCGGTAACGAATGCCTGATGTGTCACGTCGCCGTCGAACGGCGGAAAGTGTCCGAAATCGTCGCGCGCTTCCGCTCTGGCTGAAGAGGTGAGTGCTGTGTGGAGTGCCGGCAGGTCTTCGAACGTCATTTCCGCGATTAACAGATTTCCATCTGGGTTGACTGGAAATGGATCCGAAAAATCCGCACCGTGATGTAAAATCAGCGAGCCGATACCCGGGAATTTTTTCAGAATGGGCGCATGGCTTTCGCGGTAATATGAAAGAAAATCGGCCTTGTCGGCAGCGGTGCCGTGATAGCGCACGATATAGGAAGCGGTCATTGGAATATCCCGATATTGAAAGGGTGTCGTCAAATATAGATAATTAAGTTATCTAGCATGGGCGGCGTGTCAACCTAGTTTCAGTGTCACTTCCTCCAGTTTGTTGAGGACCCTAGCCTGTTCCGGCACGATTTGCGGGTTGCCATCGCGTGGCGGGTGACAAGGTGCCCCCAACACTGGCATATCAGTACCGAATTCGAAGAGAGGCAGACAGGCGATGATTTTCGAGCGACGTGCATACACGATGGAGCCGGGTCACGTACCGGCTTTCGACCAGGCCCAGATTGACCGGGGCTTTGATCTGGTCAAAAGATATATGGACCGGCTGGTTGGGTACTTCTCCACACGTACCGGCACCGCTGATCAGGTCGTACATCTTTATCGCTACGACAGTTTCGATGACTGGGATACGCGGCTCCGGGGTCTGTATGCCGTGCCGGAGCTGACACCCTATTTTGTCAATACTCGTAAAATTGTCCGCCGTCAGGTGAATGGGTTCTCGGAACTGCTCCCGGTCGAGGCGCTCAACCCGATGTGGTTGGGTGGTAGTGACTGGCTTCCCGAAACCGGAGCAAAGCTTACAAGTCTTGATAGCGACCGTGTAATCGAGGAGCGGGCGTTCCAGCTCCGACCCGGTGGTATCCCGGCCTTTGTCGAAGCCTGCGATGTGCATGGCGTAAAGGCGCTGCGGATCATGGAAGGCCGCGCCATCGGCGCTTTTATGTCAATGACCGGGCCACTGCATAACGTCACGCGTTGGTGGTGGTTCCAGAACCTGTCCGAACGAGAAACGCTGGTCTCAGCGCTGTCGGTTAATTCCGACTGGCAAGCGTTCATCGCAGCCATTGCGCCGTTGCTCGTCGATCAGTCGAGTCTGCTGATGACGCCGCGGCCAATAGCGGAGATGTCGCCGCTGTTCGGATGAGTGTGCTTGCTTGACACGTGGGATACTGTGAACGCATAATTGTATGTATACAAACAATTATGCGTTGAGCCCGAAGTGGGAGATAGCGTAATGAGTTTTATCCGAAATGCTTGGTACGTCGCCAGTTGGGCGAACGATCTGCAGGACAAACCGCTTCCGCAGACCATATTGAGCGAGAATATCGTGCTTTGGCGTGGTGAGGACGGTGGCGTTCGCGCAGCGGAAAATGTCTGTCCGCACAGGTTCCTGCCTTTGTCGAAAGGACGCGTTATAGGTAATGACCTTCAGTGTGGCTATCACGGTTTGATTTTCAACGGCGTCGGTGACTGCATTAGTGCGCCGACTCAGGATACGGCCCCTGATTGCAAGATCAGGCAGTATCCGGTCCAAGAAAACATGGGGATGGTATGGATCTGGATGGGTGACCCGGCACTAGCCGATACCGACGAAATATTCGATTTGCCCCAATATCATCAGGAGGAGTGGGCAGTTGCCTTCGGTGATGCTCTCGATGTTGAGGCAAATTACCTGCTGCTATGCGACAATTTGTGCGATCCGACGCATGTGAACTACGTGCATCCGTCGACATTGGGCAATCCGGATGGGATCAATGCGCCGGTCACCCACGAAGACACGTCTTGGGGGGTTCTGACCGAGCGCTTGACGCCGAATTCGTCGCCGACGGGCTTTGTCGCCGCGTTCGGCCAACAGGACGGCAAGGTTGATATGTGGCAACGTTACCTGATGTATACACCGTCCGTGTCAATTATCGATTTCGGCGCCACTACCGCCGGCACCGGAAGCTGGCAGGGAGGCGGGAAAGAGCGGATCCAGGTTTTTTCCTGTCATTTCATGACCCCTATTACCGAAACCCGCACGATCGACCGTTGGCTGCATGTGCGCGACTTCGGAGCCGACGATCCGTCGGTCGGTGAAAGGATCAGCGAACAGTTCCGCATCGCATTCGCCGAGGACAAGGAAATACTGCAGGCGGTGCAGGGTGAGGAAAACCGTCACGAAGGCCGGTTTAAAATCGGCCTCGAACTCGATGCATCAGCGGGTTTGTTCCGGAGGAAAATCAATCAACTGGTTCGGGCCGAAACGCCCGCGCACGCGGCTGAATAGGCAGGGCATCTTTCAAAATTGGTTGACATCGCAATAAAAATAGGTAATTTAGTTATCTATATTGAATGGGAGAGCTTCGATGTCAGTCGATGGAAATGCACCAAAACCAGGGACAGGACACAATCAAGCCCTTGATCGCGATCTTCGCGGATATTTGGAAACAAATGACGACCTCCTAACGGTGATTAAAAAGCCGGTATCGATCGACGATATAGGCGCCTTGTCGGCACAGTCAGAACAGCCGATCTTATTTGAGAACATTTCGGAATATCCGGACTTCCGGCTTTGCGACATTCTGGTGAAGCACCGATGGTCGCAATGCCGAGCACTTGGTGTGCCGAAGGAAGACTATTTGTCAACACTTGCTCATCGTTTGCGCAAACCGCCGCGCGGATTTGTTGATGTAGAGACGGGGCCGGTGAAGGAGGTTATTTATACCGGTGGCGATGTCGACTGGTTGAAATTGCCGTCGCCTGTTCATTCGGCAGAAGAAGGCCAACGTTATATCTCGGCGATGAACATTGTGAAGGATCCGGAAACGGGGTTTTACAATTCATCCCATGCGGGGACCACGCCGGTAGGCCCGCGTCACGGCTTTATGAGTTTCGCTACACCGCACACCCATATCATCATGCAGAAATATCGGGATATGGGGGTAAAGGAGATGCCGATTGCCATCGTGTTTGGAGTACATCCCGCCTATGAGATCATGGCAAATTTCTCCGGCATGCACATGGATATGTGGGGCGAGATGGAAATGGTCGGCACGATAATGGATCAGGACATTGAAATGGTGCCGTGCGAAACTATCGATCTCAGTGTCCCGGCGCATGCCGAAATCGTGGTTGAAGGGATGGTTGACCTGTCGCAAACTTTCGATGTTGGTGGCGTCAATGCGCCCACCGGATATTTCCTACCGAAGGAACAGAATATTCCCCGCATCGACCTGACGGCAATAACGATGCGGTCTGGAAAACCGATCTATCGCAATCATCAGACGGTGCCGGATACTGATCACCAGCCGTTACCGCGCCTCTGTCACGAAGCGGTACTCTACAACCGGATCAGCGAGATCGGCCTTAAGGTGCACGACGTGAAATTTCCGACTTGGGGCGCGGCAGTAAGCTGCGTCATCCAGGTAGATTACCCGCGCCCCGGTTTTGTCAACGACGCTCTGATGCAGACCATGGGGTCGCCTTGGTTGAATACCAAGATGGTGGTAGCGATCAGCCCCGATACAGACATCGATGATCCCGGCGCGGTGTACCGTGCCATGGCCACCCGGGTTGATCCGTCCCGAGATATGTTTGTGGTGCCGGGTACTCGCGGATCGCTTTACGAGCCATCCGGGGAACTGATCCAGGGGCACGAACCCTGGCGCGTCGTCGGCAAAGTCGGGATCGATGCTACCGCTAAGCCGCACCGAGGTGAAACCGATTATCAGGAAGCATTTCCCCTCAACTGGGGCAAAGTGAAGCTGGAGGATTATCTGTCATGATCGAAAACGCCCCCTTCATTCCCTATGCGGATCGAGGCGCGCTGCCAGAACAGCTGAAAGAGCCGCTTGCTGCCTACGAGGCCCGAATGGGATTCATGCCGAACGCGTTGAAACTCTATATGCACCGACCGGAACTACTGGCCTGTCTCGTGCAGCTTAACAACACGGTGATGCGGGATGATAGCAGTCATCTCGACCCAGGCCTGAAACGCCGGATTGCGGCGATCTGCAGCTTTCTTAACAAAAGCGCCTACTGCGTTGCCCACAATACTAACACCTTGATGAACGAGAAAAATGGCGACGGCGAAGGCTGGAGCCTCTCGGCTAAAGACGTCGCTAAACTGCTCGATCCAGACTATGCGCCCGATGACCCGACGGAGAAGGCCGCGATCCAATACGCCAAGGCGGCGAGCTCCGATCATTCGAACGTGCCGCAGGAGGTGCTGGACAACCTGGCTGCTCACATGACGTCGCCGCAAATCGTGGAACTTGCCTGTGTGGTCGGATTCTGGGGGATGTATAATTCGATACACGAAGCCCTGCACATTCCGATTGAGGAAGGCCTTCAGGGCAACGCCGATTTTCTCGACGCATGACGCAAAAATCGCCGCCGGTGTCGGTTTCCCGGCCAGAACTATTGGATGGGGACGGGCGGGATCAAGTCTTCCGAGCACTTGTGTACGATCTTTTGTCGGTCGGTGCGCGTATGCAAGAGGTTCGTGACAATCTTGCAAAAATCATCGGCGTGACGGGGCCACAATACGCGATCCTGATGGCGGTGGCGCACATGCAGAACGATGTGGGTGGCGCTGGCGTTCGCGCCGTGGCCCGACGTTTGCATGTGAGCGGTCCCTTCATAACAACGCAGGTTAATCTATTGGTAAAAGCCGACTTGGTCGGAAAGTTTCCGAACCCGGAGGACGGACGTGGCGTCATCTTACGTCTGACCGATCTCGGGGAAGCACGGCTTGCAGCCATTGAACCGGAAATCAAGATAGCCAACGACACGTTCTTTGGGCCGCTGTCGGCAACGGAGTTTCACGCGCTGGCTGACCTTGCGGCGCGTCTGGAGAAATCATCCGAACTGGCGGTCAGGCCGGCGACCGACTAAACTCCAATGATGGAATATACGACACTGGGTCGGACCGGGCTGAATGTCAGTGTCGCGGGTCTTGGTTGCGGCGGCAACAGCAAAATCGGGCAGGGTAAGGGGAAAAGCAGGGACGAATCTGTCAGACTTGTCCGCAGAGCCCTCGATCTTGGCGTAAATTTTCTCGACACCGCAGAAGCCTATGGAACGGAAAGCGTCGTAGGGGAGGCGATCCGCTCGGTGCCCCGGGACAGGGTGGTGGTTTCGACGAAATTTCATGCTGGTGACGTCTCCAGAGATCGTCTTTCGCATGCGGTCGATAGTTCTCTCCGCGAACTCGGGACGGATTACATCGACGTCTTCCATCTGCATGGCGTTAAGCCGGCAGAGTACGATCATGCAATCGCGGAATTGGTGCCGGTGCTGTTACGCGCGCGCGACGCCGGCAAGATCCGGTTTCTCGGGATCACTGAAACATCTCCCAACGATCATGGGCATACTATGCTCCAGCGGGCCGTGAACGACGGGTGTTGGGATGTGATGATGCTGGGCTTCAATATGATGCATCAGGTCGCGCGTTCCGCGGTTCTACCGCGTACGGTCGAGTGCGGCATCGGCACGCTGATGATGTTTGTCGTGCGCAATATTTTCAGTGTGCCGGGCAGACTGCACGCTACAATCAAAGATCTCGCCGCCGCCGGCAAAGTACCGTACCGGTTGGGAGATACTGACGACCCCCTCGGTTTTCTGGTTTATGAGGGCGGAGCGGACAGTGTGATCGACGCGGCATATCGGTACGTCCGGCATGAGCCTGGTGTCGATGTTGTGCTGTTTGGAACCAGCCGGATTGGACACCTCGAATCCAACATCGAGTCTATCTTGAAGGCACCCCTGCCGCAGAAAGACACCGCTATGCTCGCCGAACTGTTCGGCCATCTCCGAGGCGTCGGGCTGGATCTGCCCGGGCCAACATAGGGGTGGAAAGTTTTGACTGAAAAGATCTCTACGTCGTCAGACACCCCGCCGCAGCAACTGTCGTTGATTATCTGTCTTGGCCTAGTGGCAGCCTTGGCGCCGCTCTCGATCGATATGTATTTGCCGTCTTTCCCGACCATCCGGGAGGATTTCGGTACGACAGCGGCGCAGGTGCAACTGACCCTCAGCGGCTACATGTTAGGGTTTACGCTCGGACAGCTGGCCTACGGTCCTTTATCTGACCGGTTCGGACGCCGGCCGATACTGCTGGCCGGTATCGCTTTGTTCATCATGATGACAATCCTTTGCGCAACCGCAACGAGCGTCGAAAGCCTGTCGGTTTTTCGGTTTTTTCAAGCCGTGGGCGGGGCCGCCGGAACGGTTCTATCAAGGGCCATAATTCGCGATCGGTTTTCCGGTACCTATATGGCACGCGCGATGTCGCTGATGCTGATGTTTATCCTAGTGGCGCCAATGATCGCCCCGGTTTTAGGCGGGTATCTGCTGGTTTGGATTGGCTGGCGCGCTGTGTTCTGGGCGCTGGTAATCTGCGGCGTGCTTGCAATGCTGATTGTTCTTACAGGTGTCCCGGAAAGTTTGCCAGCGGAACGACGTTCACAACCTGGTATTGCGCCGTTGCTGCGCGGATACGGCAAGGTTTTGGCCCATCGCCAGGCGCTTGGTTACGTAATGTCGGGCGGTATCACGTTTGGTGCGCTATTCGCATTTCTGTCGGGCGCGCCATTTGTGTTTATCGAATTCTATGGCGTGGCTCCCGAACACATGGGTTACATCTTCACGCTTAACGTGCTCGGGGTGCTGGTAGGGGGCTGGGTGAACAGCAAGTTCGTAATCACTCAGGGTGTCCGGAAAATGATGACGCTCGGTGTGTGGTGTCTGTTGGCTGGCGCCGCGATCCTGTTCGTGCTGATTTATACCAATGTGTGGGGTGTTTGGGGCGTTATCGCCGGCATCGTGGTTTTCACGCTGCCGTTAAACTTGATTAATGCAAATGCGGCTGCTGGCGCGTTGGAATACTTCCCCGACAATGCCGGCACGGCATCAGCCGTGGTCGGGTCGGTGCGCTACGGCTGTGGCGCAGTGTCAGGCATATGCTGCGGTCTGCTGCACGACGGTACGGCACTGCCCATGGGTATGGTGATACTCTGTTGCTCCGTGCTCAGTATTCTGTGCTTGGGCGTAATGGTGCGCCGGGAAGAGTGACCACCGTCAGGAGGCTTGCGGCCATACCTGCGGGCATTCATCGGCGATGTGGCTGAGTGGGTCGCCGTCATCGAGGGTACGTTCGAATATCAGCGGTGCATCGGACCGATTTTTCCAGCGGATGTCGTCGCCTGCAAAACGCAGTGAAAGTGCGCGGCGTGTCATGTCGGCGCTGCTGTTGCCGGACGACGAGTGCAACGTTAGCCCATGGAAAATCAAGACATCCCCCGGATCAGTTTCGAGCAGCACTGTGGGATAGTCGTCCGGGTTGCTGTCGATATCCGGCACCGTCGCGATCAGGTTGTCGCGGTTGAAGCTGTCGACCGGTTTATTCTCGCCTATTTTGACCGGCTGAAAGAGCTTGCCCCATTTGTGCGATCCCTTTGCAAATTTCAATGCGGCAGTGTCTTCGCGGGTGGGGTCGAGCGCGAACCAGACGCTAGCGAGGTCATATCCCTCGATCGAGAAATACGGCATGTCATGGTGCCAGTAGGTCGGAGCGGGCGCACCCGGTTCTTTTATCAGAAGATGTTCGTCGTAGAGGTCAAGGCGGGAGGCACCGAGGATTTCGGCGGCAATCTGCGCCAACGGACCTTCGAAGAGGAATTTGTTGAACGGGTCGAAGCGATTGAACAGCCGGTGGTCAGTGTAATAACGTGGTGCGCCGTCGGGGCCATAACTTTTCGAGAACCTGCCCGGCGACGCGACGGCCTGTTCAAAGCCTTCAGACAGCACGTCAAGCCAATCCTGTGAGATGATACTTCTCAGCTTAACGGCACCTTCGTCATGGAAGGTCCTTATATCTTGCTCGCTAACGAGAGGTCCCTTTGTAACCGCCATCCGGTGCTCCATTTTTCACCGGGCAACTTTGCACTAAGGAAATCGAAAATACAAATAAACGAGGCTCCAATTCGCCGTTTCAGAGGGCGCCATTAAACACCGATTGACTGAAAGATACAGTTTTTTCCGGCAGCTCAAAGAGCCAGCCGCGCTTGCCCGGATCCTCACATCCAACTGCCGGGTGGTGGAGTAGTCGTTGGTGGATTGGTCAGTGTGCGAAAATTACTGGAATGTCTTGTGTAACGCAGGATCAATTTCAGAAAAACCCGAGGTATTATTATACTCGCATGTCACGGCAGCTATCCGGTTCCGAAAATGTTCTATTTGAAACTTGATATTCCTAATATAATTAGCTATAAAAATTAATTATCTTAGTTAATAAAATGTTGCTGACATGGTAGACGAATCCATTATGTCTAAGCCAAGCTGGGTTTTGCCCTCATCGACTACATTATTATCAATGATGGATGACGAAAGTGGAGATGCGGGTTTCAGGCGTCTGATTTACGGCATCTTCACGATGACGGTGAATTTCGATCGCATCCGGGAACATATGGCTACGGCGCTCGGCCTCTCAGGTATTCAATATCACATTCTAATGGTCGTGGCTGAACTGGCGTCCAGCGATAGAGTTACCATTTCGCTGATAGCGGACAGGCTTCATACGTCCGGAGCTTACGTGACCATGGAGTCAAAAAAGCTGATGCGGCGGGGATTTCTCGACAAAATGCCAAACCCGGATGATGGACGTAGCGTGGTGCTTCAGTTGACTGAGGATGGCCAGGCGGCGATCGATTCGTTTGCGCCCAACCTCCAGGCGATAAATGACACACTATTTGATGGCATGGGCCCAGAGACCTTTGGCCGCTTTCGCGAAATTGTGGATCACATGACCCGGACTAGTGCTCGTGCCGCCGATATGGCTGAAATGCTTGCACGAGAGAATACGGAAATTGGAGATACTGCGGCCGGTGCCATATGGCGCTGACCGCTTCAAAGAAATTTAAGGAGATCTTTTATGCTTAAGACAGGTGAACAACATCTCGACTCTCTTCGCGATGGACGGAGGGTTTATGTCGGAGACGAGTTGGTAGAGGATGTCACGACACACCCAGCATTCCGAAACGCTGCGCAGTCGTTTGCGATGATTTATGATCGAAAGCGCGACCCAGAGAATGTGGACGTGATGGCTTACGAAGCAGAAGACGGCGAACTCACGACGTCATGGTACCTGCAGCCGAAAACAAAGGATGACCTTCGAAAACGCCGGGAAACGCATCGCCGGGTCGCGGAATGGACCTGCGGGTTGATTGGCCGCTCTCCCGACCACGTCGCGAGTTTTGTTACGGGTTTACTGTGGAAGCCCGAAATTTTTGAGGAAAACCTCCGTGGCTCCGCCGGGCACCTGCAAGAATACTATGACTATATGCGGAAGAACGATACATTTGCCTGCTACACGGTGCTGCCGCCGCAGGGCGCGCGACAGCCTGAACTTTATCAGCGTGAGGGTTTGACAGTTCCCACGTTGAGGGTCACGGCAGAAGACAAGGAAGGCGTCACCCTGAACGGGATGAAAATGTTGGGAACGTCAGCCGTTTTCTCTAACGAGACTTGGGTCGGCAACTTGCTGCCACTAGGTGAGGAGCAGGCCGCAGAGAGTATCACCTGTGCTGTGCCTCTGAACTGGGACGGTGTCACTATTTGGACACGTAAACCGTTTGAGAGGTTCGCCGTATCGGAGTTCGACGCTCCCTTTGCTTGGAAATTCGATGAGACAGATTCGATGGTGATCTTCGAAGATGTGAAAGTGCCGTGGGAACGCGTATTTACGCACAACAACGCGGCACTCTCTCGAAATATCTACTTCCAGACCCCGAGCCACGCGATGGGAAACCATCAGTCGAACGTGCGGTTCTCGGAAAAGCTCAAACTGATCCTTGGTGTGGCCCGTAAATCGGCTGAGCTAAACAACGTGTTACAGGTTCCCGCAGTGCGCGACACCCTGGGACGGCTGGCCGCTGGAGAAGCAGGGCTTAGTGCCATGATTGCCGGTCAGATTGAAGACGCCGAGGAGTTGGTTGAGGGGCGTTTAAACATCAACCGTCGACATATGTATGGGGCGCTCCACTGGTGTACCCAAAACTACGCTACAGTCTGTGAAACCGTGCGTGAGTTGATGGGAGGTGGACCATTCCAAATGCCGGCGGATGTGTCGGTGATTAACAACCCAGAGTTAAAAGAGAAGTTCGAGACCTATTGGTCGGTGCCTGGCCAGTCGGCAATAGATCGAATGAAATTCTTGAAGATGGGGTGGGACCTTCTGGGTAGTGAATTTGCCGGTCGCCATCAACAATACGAGCGTTTTTATGCCGGTCCCGCGTTTATCAACACGCTTTACAGCTTCATAGAATGTCCATGGGATGAAATGACAGGAACAGTCGACCGCGCGCTCGCAGAATACGATGTACCCGAAGTTGGCGAACTGCGTCGGCCTGTCGCTGCCGAATAAATATAGGTCGGTGCCCTAGTATTTGATGGTGATAAATCTAGGGGCACCAATACCATGCCAGAGAATATTCTTTCTCAGCTTGCCCCCACCGGGGTATTGCGTGCAGCCATAAACATGGGAAACAAGCTTTTAGTAACCGGAAAAACCGTTTCTGGTGACCCGTATGGTTTGGGGCCGTAACTCGCAGCCAAGATCGGGGAACGTCTTGGTGTGGGCGTGGCCTATGTGGTGTTTCCTACACCGGGACAACTTGCTGACGCCGTTGACGAAGCGAAGGCAAGTGGGTTAATCGCCCGGCTAATCGAAAAACATGGGGTTACTGGGAAGTTGTCAGTGGCGCACGCGAAATAGCCGGAGTAGTTCAGGTTTTGTCGTCACTAACTTTGTAACGGTTTAGCAACGGCGCTTGGGTAAGACTGAAAACCAACATTAGCCCTATACTGCCCCATACCTTGAAGTTGACCCAGAACTCTTCCGTTTGAGTGCGCCAGACAATCTCGTTAACGATGGCCATTACCAAGAAGAAAAATCCAAAATTGCGGGTCAGTATATGCCACCCTCTATCGGTCATCGGCCATGCCGAACCCATTACTGGCTTAAGCAGAGGTTTGCCAAATAATAGTCCTCCAAGAAGGATTGCAGCGAAGATTGTCTGAACAATCGTAGGTTTGATCTTTATAAATGTATCATCGTTGAAGATCAGTGTAAGTCCGCCGAAAATACCAACGACCACAGCCGTGATTACCGGCATAATTGGCACTCGACCGTTGATAATCAGTGACGCGACAAGTGCGATAGCGGTCGCGGCCATTAAGGCTGCGGTGGCGGTGAAGAGGTCCGCCCGGTAATAAGCGACCAGAAAAACGACAAGTGGTCCGTAATCAGTGGCTGGTTTGACCCAGCCACTTTCGGACTTTGTTTGATCGGGAGTATTTTTTGTCATCTGACGTTTCAACTTTACCTGATTACGGTACATGCAATCAGGTGTTAAGTCACTAATGGACCCTACAATGGTGATTGCCGATGACCGGGCCAATACGAATTTCCAAGGGAAACGTTCCGTCTTTCAGAGGTCACGTCGCGCCTAGAGGATCTTTCAAATGTCTTGGTTCTACGTATCTGGCGTGAAGATATCGTAGGGCCACCGTTGTGTGGGAAAATTTTCTCAGTTCTCTGACTTCGCATTTGCGTCGGGACCCAGTGTCAGCTATGTCCGACCTATGGGTCGCGCTGCAAAACATATATACGATGTGGAGCTAGGTCCGGTCG
The DNA here is from genome assembly GCA_036339975.1 of Pseudomonadota bacterium. Classification (GTDB taxonomy): domain Bacteria; phylum Pseudomonadota; class Alphaproteobacteria; order MPNO01; family UBA830; genus UBA830. The sequence goes on from JAYYZV010000055.1 coordinate 40,814, forward strand.
TTGAGGTCTTTCTTGAAGACATTGAGGTTGGGCGGGTCCGCGAGGGCGGTCCGATTACGGTTACAGCCGATGAAATTATAAACTTTGCTGAACGATACGACCCACTCCCAATGCACGTCAGTGACGCAGGCGGGCAGGCTACGGTCCACGATAGCCTAATCGCATCCGGTGTTCTTACGATAGCGCTCAAACAACGTATGATCATGAGTATAGACCGCAACGCTGCCATCATTGGTGCGGCAAAGATAGAGGATCAGAATTTTCTGAAACCAGTTCGTGGCGGTGATGAATTGTCGATGCGGCAGGAATGTGTCGGTAAACGAGAATCTAGAACGCGGTCCGACCGAGGTTTGGTAATTTGGGAATTCATTCTAAAAAACCAGCGCGGAGAGATTGTATTTTCTTCGCGTGACATTGTCATGGTAAAGCGGCGGCCCGAATAAATAATGGGGATCTATAAAATATTGCTGGTAATTCTTGTAGGGATTGTAGTCGGAATTGTTATCCGCATTCAGGCGGGCGCACTCTAACCGGATAGCGGATTTTATCGGAGATTTTAAAGACCGCACTGAAACGCACTGAAAAGGGCGTAAGACCTGCCAAACTTCGTGGAATCATATATTGAACTGGGAAACTGATTTTCAGTACGTGATTTGCGTAATAGCAGCGCTCGGGAGCGGTCTCTGACGCTTGCCGAGGCTGCGTCCGGTTGATAGAAGTTTGAATGGGGAAAGGACCGCCAATGTCGGAGACCGTAGAAGATATTCACGAAAAATATCCGCTCGACGGCAGCGCGTTGAGGTTAGCTGCTGACGGGGCGCCGACATTGATCGGTTTAGAATGTATAGATTGTGGATCGAAGGTTTTCCCTCCGGCGGCCGTGTGTCCGGAATGCATGTCCGAGAATGTTCGGAAACTAGACTTGTCCGATAAGGGTTCACTATATACTTGGTCTGTTGTGTATGTAGCGCCGGAAGGCTGGAACGTCCCCTATATTTCTGGCTATGTAGACTTGCCAGATGGTGTGCGCGTTTTTGCGCATATCACAGGCGTCTCCCCGGAGATGCTCGAAATGGATATGGAAGTTGAACTGACGACGACGGTTCTCGGCTACAATGAAGACGGGCCGATCGAGAGCTATGCCTTTAAACCGGCGAGAGGTTAAGGAGAGAGCTATGCGAGATGTTTCGGTCATCGGGGTTGGGATGATCCCGTTTGCCAAGTATCGAGACAAGACCCTTGCCGAAATCGGTTGGCCGGCGGTGAAGGCGGCGTTACATGATGCGGGCGTCCACAAGAAGGATATCGAGGCGGCGTATTGTGGGTCCGCACTTGGCGGTATGATGTCTGGCCAGCGTGTACTGAAACAAATCGGGATCACGGGCCTTCCCATAACCAATGTCGAAAACGCCTGTTCTTCTTCGTCTTCTGCCTTTCGCCAAGCCTATATCGCAGTGGCGGCGGGTGTTTACGACGTCGTACTCGTACTCGGTGTTGAAAAGTTGACCAAGTTCGGTGGAGGAACTTTGCCTCTAGAAAAAGAGGATTTTGAAGTCACTCACGGATTGGTGATGCCGGCGCTATACGGGATGCGTGCCCGCCGCTACATGCACGATTACGGTCTGACCGACGAGCAACTGGCTTCAGTAGCGGTTAAGGCGCACAAACACGGCGCGAAGAATGAAGATGCTCAATACCGGAATGAGGTGACGCTAGAAGAAGTTATGACCGCGCGGAAGATTGCGGAACCTTTCACGTTGTTGCATTGCTGCCCGTCTGGTGACGGCGCTGCCGCGGTAGTTATCGCGTCTGCGGGAAAGGCCCGACAGTATACAACTAAATCCGTCAGGGTCGCGTGTTCCGAGGTGAATTCCGGGAAATACATGGCGGGATATAGAGACATGACCACGCCGGAAATTACCGTTAGAGGTGCAAAACAGGCCTACGAAGAGGCGGATATAGGTCCTGAGGATGTTGATGTTGCGGAGGTGCATGATGCGTTCACGATTGCTGAATTACTTTACTACGAGGCACTCGGGTTCTGCGGTCGCGGTGAAGCCGCGAAGCTTCTGGAAGACGGTGAAACCTCTGTTGGAGGCCGTATTCCCGTAAATCCATCCGGCGGCCTGCTTTCCAAGGGTCACCCAATTGGTGCAACCGGCGCCGCGCAAATAGTTGAAGTGGTACGCCAATTACGTGGGGAGGCGGGTGATCGTCAGGTCGAAGGTGCGAAAGTCGGTCTGACACATTGCACTGGCGGTGGTATATCCGGATTTGATCACGGTGCTTGCTCTATACATATGTTCTCGGTGTAACATGAAACCTCCTCCGTTTGTCTATCACGACCCCCACAGCATCGACGACGCTGTCTCGCTGCTTGCTGAAAAAGAAAACGCGAAGCTGCTCGCCGGCGGCCAATCTCTGATGCCAATGCTAAATATGCGCTTTGTACTGCCGGACGATGTAATCGACATTAATAAAATAGAGGATCTGTCTTACATCCGAGATGATGGGGATGCGTTGGTCTTCGGAGGGATCACGCGTCAGCGCGACATTGAATTTTCCGATCTCGTCGAGCAGAAAATACCACTGATGAAAGAAGCAATTCTGAATGTCGGGCACCGGCAGACCCGCAACCGAGGGACCTTTGGCGGGTCCTTGTCGCATCTGGATCCTAGCGCGGAGTTGCCGACGGTGTCGATCGCGCAGGATGCGATTGTCAGTGTCCGAAAAAAGGGCGCTACTCGCGACATACCGATGGCGGAGTTTCCTATGGGGTATATGACTCCGTCTTTCGATCTAGACGAGATGGTTACGGATATCCGCGTTCCGATTTGGCCTACAGGTCATGGCTACGCCTTCGTAGAGTTCGCGCGCCGTCACGGCGATTATGCCATCACTTCGTCAGCAGTTCTCCTGGATGTAGCGGATGGTGGCGAGATCTCGAAGGCGAGCGTAACGTTAGGCGGGGTGGGTCCTTCGCCGCTGCGTGTTGCGACGGTTGAGGAAGGACTTGCGGGTGAAGTGGGATCAAAAGAATTATTTACCGAGATTGCAGAAAAATGTCGAGATATTGACGCGATGGAAGATGTCTACACGCCTGCCTGGTACCGCCAACATCTTGCTGTCGTATTAACCCGGCGGGCATTGGCCAAGGCGTTCAGCAGGGCCGCTAACGGAACGGGGATGAATCTGAGATGAGCGACCGTAGAAACATTTCCGTAACGATCAATGGTGAAACCTTTGAACGCGAGGTGGAGACGCGTCTTCACTTAGCTGATTTCATTCGCCACGAGTGTCTTTTAACGGGCACTCACGTAGGGTGTGAACACGGCGTTTGCGGGGCGTGTACTATTCTGCTAAACGGCCAGACCGCGCGATCTTGCCTAATGCTCGCAGTGCAGGCCGACGGCCAAGAGATTAAAACGGTCGAAGGGATCGCGCCAAACAAAGAAGAGCTACACCCTCTGCAACAGGCCTTTCAGGATAACCACGGCTTGCAATGTGGTTTCTGTACCCCTGGTATGCTGACGACATTACTTGAATTTTTGGAGGATAACCCGGACCCGACCGAGCGCGAAGTCCGAGAAGCCATAAGCGGTAATCTGTGCCGCTGCACCGGCTATCAGGGTATTGTTGCCGCCGCACTTGATGCGGCAAAGAGGCTTCAGGCAGGGAGTTAATCTCAATGGGCGCCAAGATGTTCGGTGCGCGTGTGCCGCGTCTGGAGGACCCGCGTTTGTTGACCGGGTACGGTAGTTACACGGACGATTTTCATTTGCTTGACATGTTGGAAGCGGCATTCGTACGAAGCCCTCATAGCCATGCAAAAATCAATGGCATCGATGTGACTGCAGCGGTGGCGCATAAAGGCGTGGTTGCTGTTTATACGGCGTCCGACCTTCCAGAAGATCTCCGCTACACTACCGTGCCATTTCAGGTGCCCAACCCGGCGATTTCGCAGCCATTTCAGCAACGGTTATTGGAAGATCGTGAAGTCTGTTTTTCTGGAGAACCTATCGCGCTTATTGTAGCGGATACCCGTTATAATGCTGAAGACGCCGCCATGCTCGTTGAAGTAGACTACGAGATCCTGCCGGGTGCCTCAGATTGCAAATCGTCCCTCGATGACGCTGCCCCGTTGTGCCATGCCGATGCACCTAACAACGAAGGCGCGAAGTATACCGTTGGATATGGTGATCTCGATGCCGCGTTTGCGAACGCCCATTTGACTCACCGGGAAGAATACTGGATCCACCGTGGCGGAGGGTTTGCCATTGAAAACCGGGCCGTCGTTGCCAAGTATGAAGAACTTGATGACGTACTTACCATCTGGTCGGCAACACAATCGCCATTCCTCGTAAAACAAAATATCGTCGACATGCTAGGTTGGGAATCGGACAAGGTTCGGGTCATTGCACCGGATGTTGGCGGCGGATTTGGACCGAAGACAGTTTATTACGTTGAGGAAGCACTTATACCGGTTATAGCAAAAGACCTTGGCCGGCCGGTGAAATGGGTTGAGGATCGTCGTGAAAACTTTCTCGCCACAAATATGGAACGCGACCAGTACTGGGATATGGAGATCGCGGTTGATGTAGACGGCAAGCTCCTCGGGGTACGCGGCAGTATGATCCATGACACCGGGGCATACATGCCATGGGGGATCATCTCCCCTTATATTTCTGCAACGACGTTTCCCGGCCCATACATATTGCCCGCATACCAATTGGAAACGCGCGTAGCGCTGACCAACAAGGTTGCTGTCACACCGGTGCGCGGTGCCGGTCGGCCTCAGGCGGTATTTGCGATGGAGCGGCTAATGGACCGGGTCGCCGATAAACTAAATTTAGACCGAGCGGAGATCCGCCGCCGAAACCTAATTCCGACGGAGGATATGCCCTATGCGTTGGGGCTGATCTTCCGGGACGGAAAGCCGATGACGTACGATTCGGGCGATTACCCGAAATGTCAGGCAGAAGCCATGAGGCTCGGCGACTATGATGGGTTCAAGATACGCCAGAAAGCGGCGCGTGCTAAGGGGCATCATATTGGTATTGGTATAGCGAACTATGTAGAGGGTACCGGGCTTGGTCCATTCGAAGGTGCGACCGTACGTATCCAGCCATCTGGGAGAATCTGTATTTATACAGGCGGCGGTGATTCCGGGCAGGGGCACTGGACTACCCTTGCTCAGGTCTGTGCCGACAAGTTCGGGGTAGGTATCGAACATATCGATGTCCAGAAGGGTGATACCGGAAAAATCGCTTCCGGCGTTGGGACATTCGCGAGCCGGATTGCAGTCAATGCGGGCTCATCAGTCCATCTAGCATCAACCGAAGTCCGAGAAAAGGCGATTAAGGTAGCGGCCCATATGCTCGAGGCTGCTGAAGAAGACATGGATATTGAAAACGGTCGGGTGGGTGTTAAAGGTTCCGATTTATCGGTTCCGTTATCAGAAATCGCCCGAGCTGTGCAGGGCATGCCTGGTTTTTCGTTGCCGGGAGGGGTCGAGCCTGGACTAGAAGCAACACACTATTTTTCGCCATCGCAATCTTCCTATTGCAACGGTACGGCAGTGGTAGAGGTCGAGGTAGATCCGGAGACTGGCCAGGTCGAAATTCTAAAATATTCCATGGCTCACGACTCCGGGACTCTGATAAATCCCTTCGTCGTTGATGGACAGGTGCAGGGGGCGGTGGCGCAGGGTGTCGGTAACTCTCTGCTTGAATGGATGGTTTATGATGACAATGCCAACCCCGTGTCGGCCACATTTGCTGAATACCTTTTGCCGTCAGCGCCGGAAGCACCGAATGTCGATGTCGTCCATGTGGAATCGCCGACCCCTATAAACCCGCTTGGTGTGAAGGGCGCAGGTGAGGGTGGAACAATCCCGGCAGCCGCCGCTATCATTGCGGCAATAGAGGATGCGTTGTCACCATGGGACGTGGAAATCTCGTGTGCGCCGGTTACGCCGTCGATGATTGCCGAGAAGGTTTGGGCGAAGGCCTGCGATTGACGCCGAAGGCCATAATTCAGAATTCTTCTCGGATCAAGACCTGAACAACTTAGGAGTAATAGGGATTTGATCCAGCAGAGTGATCCGTCACGTCTACAACCTGAGAAATGGATGGAACCAGCTTCTTGATCTCGAGTTCGACTCCCTGACGCAAAGTGGCAGAGGAAGATGAACAACCCTGACAACCACCTTCCAGACGCACGAATGCGGTACTTTCCTTTACGTCGATCAGGGATATATGTCCGCCATGGGCTGCGAACTGAGGATTGATATTGTCTTCTAGCAACTGAAGTATGGCCTTACCTTCTTCGGTTTGGAGCCCCGGACGGTCTTCAAGGTCGATAGCGTCGCGCACGTCTTCAACTTCAGGGACGTAGTGTTTGAGCATGTTCTGGATAGGCTGCATCAGGCCGTAGGCGGAACCTTCAAATCGCAGATAGGCGATACCATCTTTGAACGCCTTGAAGGAGATGTCACCACCCCCGTCCTTGGCCGCTGGCCGAATGCGACTGTCCACGATTTCTTTTATTTCCGCCGCCGGTCCGGTTAGTTCTGACTCGGTTTCTTCAATGATTGGTAAGGCGTTTTCGTCCACGACTTCCATACCCGACATGAAGTGTTCCATGACGGCGGACAAAACCAGCGGCCGCAAAACGTGCCACTCGGCCTGAACAGCCTTGGTAACGCGGATATCGTCGGCACCCAGAGACACTTTTTCTACGTTACCAACGTCGAATATCCGTTTTGCCAGCGGAGAGCATGCAGAATCCGAAATTGTCAGATTGGCACCGGCCGCATAAACCTCACATCCAGGCATAAATCGTAGTGTATCTTCGTGGGTAGTTTCTTCAGTCTGGATGAACATCGTCACGTCCCCAATGTCTATTGATGTCTGCGCCGAATATAATGTGTTTAGTTTGAAAGCAAACCAGAAAGTCACGCGGCCGGTGCGTGAAAGACCTACGTCATTTCGTGTGATTCTGGTTATCAACCTCAAGAAATCCGGTAAAACACGGAGATAATAAGTGGTTTAAAACATGCTCGAGGATGTTGTGAGAGAATTCGTGAACGAAATTAAAGTAGAATGGGCTCATTGCGATGCGGCGGGTATCGTATTTTATCCTAATTTTTACATCTGGTTTGATCAGGCGACCGAGCGTCTGTTTTCCGCAAACAGTCTTTCCTATACCGAACTCGATCGAGACTTCGGTATCTCAGGCATGCCGCTCTTAGAAAATGGTACTACTTATACAAACGCCTGCAAACTTGGAGCACGTCTGCGGATGACGAGCTGGGTGGAAGAATGGGCCGGCAAGACATTTATCATTAAGCACCTAGTTGAACATAAAGACGGACAGATCGCGCTTGAGGGTTTTGAGCGCCGCGTCATGGTTGTGGAGGACCCAGAGTCGGGGCACGGTATCAGAGCGATAGAAGTGCCAGAGGGTATTCGTGAACGATTTACGTGATTTGGGCATTTTTACATCGTCGAAGAGGCGCAAGGCTAGGGGGCTAACGCCATTGGTACCGCCTCCGCAGTTTGTGCTAAATCAGCTTTGATCGGCGATAATCAGGCAATAGCAACTGCAAAAATATGCAATTGAGTTATGACGGCGGGTTCATCGGGACATTTTGAACTGCTTGGCGAGTTTCAGCCCTTGTCCCTGATAGTGAGAGCCTATTTCGGTCCCGTAAATTTTCTCGGGAC
>JAYYZV010000056.1:0-11442 GCA_036339975.1 Pseudomonadota bacterium
CAAGTAGAATTCCGGATTTACCACTTTCCCGTAGCGCATGGAGGTGTTCGGCGCCAACGATCTCTAGACGGTTTTTCTGATCATGGCGTATCTGATCTAGGCTCCAGTAGTCCGAAATCACGCGGGCGAAGTTGTCCCAGACACCCCGGACGATTTCCTCCATTTTTTCCGGTGATGTCTCTGGCCATACTAGGGTAACGCTCTCACGAATCCGGTTGCTAAGCGCGGTGCGGGGTCCGATCGGGCGGCCGAAGAATGCGAGAAGGCTACCGACACCGCTGACCGGAAACTTGTGTAGTAGGAAATAAATCGGCCAAGATATTGCAAATTCGACCCGGTGTTGAAAGGTAGGCTTCTGCCAGTATCGATCTGTATAGCGCGCCAAAAATTAAGCCTTTGTTTCTAAGAATGGTGAGAGGACACCGTCCAGTGCGGCTAAATCACTCCAGTCCAGACGAACTTTCAACGAACGTACCATGTCTCTTGCTTCCTCTGGTACACGTACTAGATCTTTTTCCGTTGTAACTACAATCGCGCCCGCCGCCGCGGCAATATCGATGAGCCGCATTATTTCATCGGAAGAATAGTAATGATGATCGGGAAAAGGCGCGATGTCGATCAGGTCACATCCCATACCGGCAAGCGTTTCAAAGAATTTTTCTGGTCGACCTATACCCGCAAATGCCACTACAGGGTTGCCGGAAATGTCGTCATCCCCAGCCGCCGGAACGAAACGTGCCATCAGAACAGGCATATTCCTCGGTATGGACGAGCGGAGAGCATCGGGTGCAGTACCTATTAGAGCTACCGCCTGAACGCGGCTCATCGCGTTTTCTATGGTCTCTCTCAACGGCCCCGAAGGCATTACCCGTCCGTTTCCATAGCCATACTGGCCGTCGATAACCAAAATCGAGAGATCTTTGTGAAGGGTAGGGTTTTGCAGACCGTCATCCATTACGATCGCGCCGATCCCAGAGCTGGCTGCTATTCGCGCAGCTTTTACCCGGTCGGTTCCGATCCAAGTAGGCGCGACCCTTGCGAGGAGTAATGGTTCGTCGCCGACTTGTCGCGACGAATGAGTATCGGGTTCCACCTGCGTTGGGATGCTTATTGCTCCGCCATATCCGCGACTGAGAAATCCAGCTTTTATGCCCGATGCGTATAGCCGTTCCATCACGGAGAGCGCAACGGGCGTCTTGCCAGCGCCGCCTGTGACAACATTGCCTATGCAGATCACCGGGATATCGATTTTGACCGGTATGGCATTGCCGAAGCGTTTTTGCGTTCGCGACGCCCAGATACGGCTAATTGGCGAGAGTAGGGTCGGAAGGACCCCGTCTCTGCGCCAGAAATCAGGCGCGCGCATTACGTGAAACGGATCCCGGCTGCGCCGGCGAGATACGGTCAAGGTGCGGGTCGATGTGGACGAAAACGGCATCAAGAATACTTTGTTTTCCGTCGGCGACCGATTGGGCGGCCGCAATTCGGCGCTGCCGGAGTGTAGAGTTTGTAAGCAATGTTCCGATTTCCCGCGCAATCTCCTCTGCCGAACGGGCAACTGCGGACGCGCCTGCAGCCATTAGCTCACTTTCCACGGCTAAAAAATTTTCCATATGGGCACCATGAACAATGGCGCACCCCAATCGCGCAGGTTCAATCGGGTTCTGGCCGCCGTGAGGCACCAGAGTTCCACCAACAAATGCAATATCCGTCGTGCGAAAAAAAAGACCGAGTTCTCCGATCGTATCGGCGAGCAGGAAGAATTTGGAAGCATTCACTGGCTCGGACCGGCTGCGAACAGAAAACGACAGATTTCTCTCTGAAAGAATTTGCTCAACCACCTTAGCTCTTTGTGTATGCCGAGGAACCAGAATTGTGAGCAAATCTGGAAAATTCCGTACGAGGATCTCATGCGCATCGGCGATAATTTCTTCCTCCCCTGAATGAGTGCTGAACGCCACCCATCTTGGTCGCCCGGCGATACTGGCTTCCATGGCAGACTGTACTTCGAAATCAACAGGCAGAGGAGTTGCGGCAAATTTGAGGTTGCCTGGACAGGCGACATTCCTACCGCCCAGCGACCGCAACCGGTCGGCGTCCAGTTCTGTTTGCGCCATGCAAAGGTCAAAGGTTTCTAGTAATCGGTGGATGATCCACGGCGCCCGGCGCCAACCCCGAAAGGATGCAGCCGATATTCGAGCATTCATTAAAAATGCCGGGATCTTTCGCGCCTTGACCTCTGACAGCACCGAGGGCCAGAATTCGGATTCAACCCATAGAGCCATGTCGGGTTTCCAATGATCTAGAAACCTTTGTACCCAGGGCACCCGGTCTACTGGGATATACTGATGGATAACGTTTTCTGGCAATCGGTGGTGCAGTAATCGCGCCGAACTGACTGTACCGGACGTCATAAGTACCGTTACCTCGGGCCGTTCTAGGATGACTCGGTCAATCAGACTGATCATTGACAGGGATTCACCGATACTAGCTGCATGTATCCAGACAAGAGAACCTCCCGGCCGTGGACAGGAAGCAACCCCCTTCCGTTCCTCAAAGCGATCGCCATCCTCCTTTCCAGCCTTCAGTCTCTGGTCGAGATAATGATTTATCAGCGGACGCGATACCCAAGTCATTGCTCGATAAAGCGAAACACTCATTTTGAGCCTCTGGATTCAGAAAACTCCGGGACCGAATGAAATTCTTCGGGTGAAATTGGTTCGTGGCCCAGCTCGGAATCAAGCGTCATGGTGAGGTCGGTGAGAACTCGCTCCAATTTTTGCCGAATTTCCTCGGCACGGATGTCGTCCATTTCGCATGGAACGTCAATTGGATCCCCAATCCTTATCACACCGCGGGTGAAAGGGAATGGCAATATAAATCTGTCCCATGACATAAAAACCCGGCATCTCGATGCGGCAAAAGTTACCGGCAATAGTGCGGCGCCGGACAGTTTCGCAGCGAAGATAGCACCCGGTGCGACGCGCATCCGAGGACCTCGGGGTCCGTCGGGCGTAATACCGATGTATTCGCCGCGTTTAAGTGCCCGCACGATTGCGATCAGCGCGCTTCCACCGCCCTTAGAAGATGAGCCCGAGATGGTGCCCACGCCGAGATGATCCAATGTACGGGAAATAAAGGTCCCATCGCGGTGATGGGATATCAGAATGCTGACGGGAGCTTTATACACCCAAGCATTGGGTATCATCAGCATTCGCCCATGCCAAAAACAGGCAATGAACGGTTTTCCGCCAGCAACCATTGAGGTGGCGACTTGCTGATTTTCTATCGTCCAGCGTCCGGTACGCCAGACGATACGGAGGTAGCACGCCGCCAGCCAGCTTAATGCTGCTGTTACTACAGGTCTCCGGGCAAATTTGCGGATCGACGGCATCTACGGCGCCTTCGCAAAGCCGGCGGATTTTTCTTCGTCATCGTCCGCAAACTGCATCGAATATAGTCTGGCGTAGGCGCCTCGCCGGGCAAGCAATTCCGTATGATTGCCGGTTTCAAGGACCCTTCCGTCTTCCATAAAAAAGATACAGTCCGCGTCGACAACGGTTGAAAGTCTATGCGCGATTACTACCGTTGTCCGGCCCTTTTTGAGCCGCGATAACGCTGCCTGGACCAGCCGCTCAGTTTCCGTATCGAGGGCGGAAGTTGCTTCGTCCAGCAGTAAAATTGGTGCATCCTTCAACATCGCACGCGCTATGGCAATGCGTTGGCGTTGACCGCCCGAAAGTTTTGCGCCGCGACCTCCGACATGGGTGTCATAACCGTTCGGAAATTCGGAAATAAAATTTGCCGCTCCGGCATCCGTCGCGGCGCTTATGATTTCCTCGTCGGTCGCCAGCGGCTTGCCATAGGCGATGTTAGCGCGGATCGTGTCATCGAACAGGAGTATTTCTTGGCTGACAAGTGCAATCCCGCTGCGAAGGCTGTCCAACGTTAAATCGCGTACATCTTGACCGTCTATCCGCACATTGCCGCTACTTACATCGTAGAAACGCGGAATGAGGTTTAGGATCGTTGATTTTCCGGCCCCAGAGGGCCCCACTAGTGCCACGGTCTTCCCGGCACCTACCTGAAGATCAATCCCGTTGAGCGCAGTGGATTTGTCGGTGTATCGGAAATGCACGTCCTGGAAGCTTATTTCGCCGCGGACACGCTGCATAGGACGTGCATTTTCCTTGTCCGTGATGTTCGAACGCAGATCGAGGACGGCGAATACCCGTTGTGCTGCTGCGAGACCCTGCTGCAGGGTCGCGTTCAGGTTGGCGATATTCTTCATTGGCTTATAGGCGGCCAGTAAAGCTGCCATGAAGGAGGCGAGTTCCCCGGTCGTCATAGCGTCGTCGATTACCAGCAATCCGCCATACAATATGGCGCATGCTAGTGCGATTCCACCGAGCGATTCCATCAACGGTCGGCTTATCGCCTGAACGCGTGCGGCTTTGCGGGTCAGTTGATAGACACGCTCAATAGTACCGGAAGCCCGTTCGGATTCTCTTTCTTCCATGGTGTAGGCTTTTACGTGCCTAACGCCTTGGAAAGTTTCGTCTAGCAGTGTAGTCAGGTCGCCTGTTTCAATCTGCGTGTTCCGGGATATCTTCCGAATGCGTTTGCCTATCCTAACGATAGGGTAAAGCGCCAGCGGAAAGACGAAAATTGTCAAAAGAGCTAGCGACCAGTTGTGGAAAATTAGGATCGTTAAAAGAAAAAGAACTAGCAGCGAATCCTTTGCTAGACCGGTCAGCGCCTTCGCCATTGAATACCGAAGCAGATTTGCGTCGTTGATAAACCGGGAAATGAGGCTGCCGACTGAGTTGTTATGGAAGAACTGGAGATCGGCGCGAATGACACCGCGATACATGGCAGACTGCAGATTGGCTACCATCCGGTGTCCGATGATCTCCATGTTTACCGCTTCAAAGTAGCCAGTGATTCCCGAGACGATAGCAAGACCAATTATGGCACCCGGCAGCAGGTAAAGCATCGTTCGGTCTCGGGAAATCAGCACCTGATCGACGACGTCTTTCAGCAGGTAGATCATGCTCGCTGACGTACCCGCAACTATCACCATGCAAAGAAAAGTGAGGAATATACGTTTACGTTGTGGCCAGAGCTGCTCGCGAACGAGCCGATAGACCAGCGTTTTTGACGCCTCGTGTCCTTCGTCTGTCAGTTCCAACCCGGTGACGGGCGACGGCGCGTTATAGTCCACTGCAAAGGGTTCCGTTTCTCATAGGAGCTACACAGGGGGTCAGAATACCACGCCTACTGAATCCGGCCAATCAATTGAAAATACGTGAAAAATCGATTTTTCTCGAATTAGCTGCCGGCGACGGTCATTCCATCGATCCGTAGTGTCGGCGCATCCGTCCCAAACTTGAACTCAAGATCGTCAGCTGGCGACAGATTGGTAAACATGTCCTTGAGATTGCCGGCGATAGTCATTTCTGTAACAGGGTAGGAAATCTCACCATTTTCAATCCAGAAACCGGTTGCGCCACGGCTGTAGTCCCCAGTCACTATGTTGATCCCCATACCAATAAGTTCGGTAACATAAAATCCGCTGGTGATATCTGATATAAGATCAGCCGGCGACTGTTTGCCTGCTTCCATATATAGATTAGTAACGGCGGGCGATGGTGGGGAGGCGGTTCCGCGTGCAGCATTTCCCGTTGATTGCAGACCCATCTGCCGCGCTGACGCAAGGTCGAGCACCCAGGTCTTGAGGACGCCATCCTCGGCGAGATATTTCCGGTAGTTGGGCAAACCTTCTGCGTCGAACGGTTTTGATCGCAATCCCCGGTTTCGGTGTGGGTCCTCCACAATGTTGATGCCATCGGCAAAAACTTTTTGCCCCATTTTTTCCTTTAAGAACGATGTCCCCCGAGAGACGGAGGACCCGTTAATTGCGCTAGAGAAGTGTTGGACGATTCCGCTAGACACGCGGGGGTCGTATACCACCGGTACCTGTTGGGTTTCGACTTTGCGCGCATTCAGACGATTTACGGCTCGTTCACCGGCATTGCGCCCGATTTTTGCAGGGTCTCCTAGATCGACATAGTAAACCGACGAGTTGTAATCGTAGTCGCGTTCCATTTCCGTGCCTTCACCGGCAAGGACTGAGGCCGCGATGCTATGGCTGGAGGTCGCGTAAGTTTGCGCAAAACCGTTGGAGGTTGCGATGGCGATGCGAGAATTTCTCCACCCTGTCTCGGCGCCTTCGGTGTTGGTGACGCCATCGACGGATCGCGCCGCATCCTCAGCGGTCCGAGCAGCTTCAATGAGGCTTTCGTTGTTGGGTTCTTTCGGATCGTAGATTTCCAGCTCCGGGGTGTCGGTGATCAGTTGTTCGGGGAGCGCGATACCGCAATACGGATCTTCGGGTGCGGCCTTCGCCATCGCGACGGCACGTGTGACGACATCCCTCAACGTGCTCTCTTCGAAATCAGTCGATGACACGATTGCCTGCTGTTTGCCCACAAAAACCCTGAGCCCGAGGTCCTTGCTTTCTGACCTTTCTAGTTTCTCCAAGTCTCCTAAGCGACAGGATACAGAGACTGAAGATGCATCAAAGACGACCGCATCCGCAGCGTCGGCGCCCTGTATGAGCGCGTCGTCTATCAGGTTGGAGAGAAGTGTCAGTTGATCGTATGATTGGACCATGCCGCCTACCTGCCACTAGATGTCCATATATCCCGCCCGTCGCCGGGCAGGCCATAGTCATTCCACTTCCGTGTCACTTCGTCGATAATATCGTCGCTCATCTGAAGTTTTCGCCCCCATTCACGTCCCGTTTCAGCGCCGATTTTCGCCGTCGCATCAATTCCCATTTTCGAACCAAGGCCTTCGACTGGAGATGCAAAATCTAGGTAGTCGATCGGCGTATTTTCTATAGTGGTGACATCGCGCGCAGCATCGACATTCGTTGAAATTGCCCAGATAACGTCTTCCCACTTTCTCGCGTCAATATCCTCGTCCACCACAACCACGAACTTCGTGTACATGAACTGTTTGAGATAGGACCAGACCCCCATCATGATACGTTTTGCCTGACCCGGGTATGTTTTTCGGATTGATACCACGGCGACCCGGTATGAACAGGCCTCAGGCGGTAGCCAGAAATCGACAATTTCGGGAAACTGTTGAACCAGCAGCGGGATGAATACGTCGTTTAGAGACCGTCCGAGAACGGACGGTTCGTCCGGCGGTCGGCCTGTGAATGTTGTGAGGTAAATCGGATCACTCCGCATTGTGATTGCAGAGACCGTAAATATCGGAAACGGCTCCACTGCGTTGTAATAACCCGTATGGTCGCCGTACGGTCCTTCGTGCCCCGCCTCAGTCAAGGATACGTGCCCTTCGATTACTATCTCCGCCTCTGCGGGTACTTGAAGGGGGATGGTCTTGCAGTCGGTTAATGACAATTTACTTCCCCCAAGAAGGCCGGCGAACTGATATTCCGACATGGTCTCGGGTACCGGGGCGACGGCGGCAATGATGGTTGCCGGGTCTGCACCAATTACAGCTGCGGCCGGCACTGATTCCGACCCTCCCCGCGCAGCATCGTCGGCGTGTTTTGCGCCGCCACGGTGGGCCAGCCAGCGCATTAACGTCGTGTCGCGGCCGGTAACTTGCATTCGGTAAATTCCGATATTGGATTTGCCGTTTATGCCTTGGGTAACGACTAGGGGCCAGGTGATAAGCGGAGCGGGTTCGTCAGGCCAGCATGTTTGAACTGGCAGTCTACCAAGGTCGATTTCCTTGCCAGTCAAGACGACTTCTTGGCAGGGCGCGTTGCCGATGGTTTTCGGCTTCATCGCCATTACAGTTTTCAGCAGAGGGAGCATTTCCATAGTTTCCCGCCACCCGCCTGGTGGTTCCGGCTGTCGCAGAAAAGCGAGCTGTTCGCCGAATTCGCGGAGCTCCCCCGGTGATTTTCCCATACCCCATGCGACGCGTTCGACAGTCCCGAACAAGTTGGCCAAGACTGGCATACCCTGAGGAGCACCATCAGCACCAACGGCGTTCTCAAAAAGTACCGCCGGGCCGCCATCCGCGAGAAGACGGGTCTGAATTTCCGTCATTTCGAGATATGTCGAGACTGGCGCAGAAACCCGGATCAACCGGTTTTCTTTTTCCAGTTTAACGATAAAGTCACGAAGGTTGGCGTAGGCCATGGTTGGGCGGTTCTGCCCTATGGTGGGGTCACGGTCAAGCATCGGTTTGCCGCTACGATGGGGCCCGCTCCATGAATTTTTGGAGAAAGAAATGAACGACCCGGTTGCACACGCTAAATCATACCCTTTCCCAGTTCTCGGGAGGTCATATGTGTACCGTAATGGACAGCCGGAAGAGATGCTCGATGATCGATTTGATCGGTTCGGAAGATGGCCCGTTCTTGCCGCCGGATCCAACCAGTCGCACGAGCAGTTGGCGAGAAAGTACAGCATGCTTAGTGGGCACGTGGAAATCCCGATTCAGAAAGGAGAGCTGAGAGATTTTGATTCCGTTTACGCGGCGCATTTGGCGAGCTACGGCTCGGTACCATCGACATTTTTTCCCTCGGTGGGAACGCGGGTGACGACATATGTTCTCTGGCTCGATGACATCCAACTAAACCGCATGCACGAGACGGAGCGGAACTATACCTTTGACCATTTGCATGACGTAATTGTTGAAACAGACGGTGGTGGAGAGGTTCTTAGCGAGGCGTATGCATATACCTCAAAGGTAGGATGCGTGAACCTTGCCGGGCTACCGGTAGCACTGGGAGAAATTCAGGCGCATGGAAGGGTGTTACCGTCAATGTCTCAGGGGATGATACTTGAACACATTCGTGAAAGGCTTGCCCCTGCGGAAGCGCTCGACGCCTTTATTATTGCACACATAGAAAATAATGATGTTCGGAAAGCAAGAGCGGCCGCCCTCTCCGAAGACGCTATTTTTCCGGATTTTGTAAGGACTGTTGTTGCCGAATTCTAAAAACTACTCTGCGGCAACATCGGATGATTTATTGACCCTCGCGGCACAGAATTTGAACTCGGGGATTTTTCCAAAAGGATCGAGAGCGGCATTGGTCAGTAAATTTGCGGCGGCTTCGGCATAGCAGAACGGAATGAACACCATTCCGTCGGGAACATCCCGGTCAGCGCGTGCCTTCAATTCGATAACGCCGCGTCGAGTTTCTACTTGGATCATATCGCCCACGACAATATTCATTTTGCGCAGCGCCTTTGGTGAAAGGTTCGCGGTGGCTTCTGGTTCCAGACTGTCGAGAACCCCAGCCCGCCGTGTCATGGCGCCGGTGTGCCAGTGTTCGAGAACCCTTCCGGTAGTAAGGATCATCGGAAATTCATGGTCGGGTACTTCGTCGGGAGGAGAGACGTTTGCGGGAACAAACCTCCCGCGCCCCGATTTTGTTGGAAAGCCCTCCTGGAAAATAACTTCCTCGCTGATACCGTTTTCGTTGACAGGGTATGTTATAGAATCTTCTTTCTGCAGCCGCTGCCAGGTTATGCCTTTGAATGAAGGCATACAGGCTGCCATTTCCGTAAACACGTCGGCGGTGCTGGTATACTGCCAATCTAAGCCGATCCGGCGGGCAATTTCTTGGATGATCCAGAGATCCTGTCGGGTATTGCCGGGCAATGGGAGCGCCTTACGACCTACCTGTACTTGGCGGTTTGTGTTCGTGAAGGTGCCTTCCTTTTCCGGGAACGCGCTGGCCGGTAGGATGACATCCGCGTGGAATGCCGTTTCCGTAAGAAATAGATCCTGCACCACCAGATGACCCAGAGCAGCTAGAGCCTGACGGGCATGGCGCACATCGGGGTCAGACATCGCGGGGTTTTCCCCCATAATATACATTGCTCGGATATCGCCAGCGTGGATAGAATCCATGATCTCGACAACGGTTAGCCCCCGGTTAGGGTCTAACTTGGTTTCCCAGAACTTCTCAAAACGCGCCTGTATCGAAGGTTCGTCGACCGATAAATAGTCGGGAAAAAACATTGGAATCACACCCGCATCCGACGCCCCTTGAACGTTGTTCTGTCCCCGCAAAGGATGGAGACCGGTACCCGACCGGCCGACATGTCCAGTCATCAGTGCCAGCGAAATCAGGCAGCGAGAATTATCGGTCCCGTGCACGTGTTGAGATATACCCATACCCCAAAATATGATGCTGCGATCGGCTTTAGCATATTCGCGTGCGACGGCTCTTATCGACTGCGCGTCAATTCCGCATACCTCCGACATAGATTCAGGCGAAAATCCAGCAAGGTGTTCTTTGAGTTCATCAAACCCCTCCGTGAAACTCTTGATGAAACTTTCATCCGTTAGGCCTTCTTCGACGATCGCGTGCATCATAGCGTTAAGTAGCGCGACGTCGGTTCCCGCCTTGAACTGGATCATATGTGTAGCGTATCTGGTGAGGGACTGGCCGCGCGGATCCATAACGATCAGTTTTGCACCACCTCTAACCGCGTTTTTGAAGAATGTCGCAGCAACTGGATGATTTACGGCCGGATTGGCACCGATGACTATAATGACATCTGATTTCGCTACATCGTAGAATGGTGCGGAGACTGCGCCGGAATTTACGGTCTCCATTAGCGCGGCAACGGATGAGGCATGGCACAGTCGCGTGCAGTGATCGACGTTGTTGGTTCCGAATCCGGTCCGAATAAGTTTCTGAAAAAGATAAGCTTCTTCGTTTGATCCCTTAGCTGACCCAAAACCGGCGAGACCTGACCCTCCAGTTTCGTCGATTGCTTGTTTTAGACCACGAGCGGCAAAATCGAGCGCTTCGTCCCACGTCGCTTCGCGAAAATACTGCAGCGGATCAGATGAATCGAACGGTAGGTCCGCGTCCTTGAAAACACCATCTTTCCTGATCAGCGGATGGGTAAGACGGTCTGGGTGGTGCACGTAATCGAATCCGAAACGGCCCTTTACGCATAGCCGGTTATGATTGGCGGGTCCGTCGCGGCCGTCAACATAGAGGAGCTTATCGTCTTTGATATTGTATGTTAGTTGACATCCAACGCCGCAGTACGGGCATATCGACGCAACTTTCTTGTCCGGTTGCAACCTTCCATCTGCAGAGGCGACGGTCGCTGGTAGCAGCGCGCCGGTTGGACAAGCTTGCACGCATTCGCCACAGGCGACACAGGTACTTTCTCCCATCGGGTCGTCGAAATCGAAGACAATCGTGGACGCTGCGCCGCGATGGGCCATACCAATCACGTCATTTACCTGAACGTCCCGGCAGGCGCGCACGCATAACGTGCAGTTAATACACGCGTCCAGATTGACCGCCATTGCGGGGTGCGACAGGTCGGGTTCCGGCGAGTGTTTTGCAGGGAACCGAGATGACCTGACACCGAGAGTTTCAGCCCAATGCCAGAACTTGGACCCTCCGTCGTGTGC
>JAYYZV010000057.1:0-7127 GCA_036339975.1 Pseudomonadota bacterium
TCCGGGGCACAGCGTCCATCGTATGCACGCGCCCCCTTCAATGACGGGTGCTGAGCTGATTGGTGCGCTCAGCGCCGCAGCAGAAAAAGATAATTTGGATATCGTTACCAACGCGCATGTATCCGCCCTCGTTGCCCAGCACGACGGTCAGATCGATGGTGTCATCGTGACCCGTCCTGATGGGTCTCAGGAAACCATCGGCTGCCGGGCGCTTGTACTAGCGTGCAACGGTTATGGCGGTGCACCGGAAATGGTTCGTAAATTTTCCCCTGAAATCGCTGATGCCGTATTTGCCGGGCATACTGGAAACAAGGGCGACGCTGTTTCCTGGGGGTTGGACCTCGGAGCCGATCTTAGGGATATGGGTGCCTACCAGGGGCACGGGTCGTGGGCGACGCCACACGGGATGTTGATTACCTGGGCGGTAATGACCGAAGGCGGTATCCAGGTAAATACGGAAGGCCGTCGGTTTGCCAACGAACATCAAGGGTATTCGGAAGCTGCCGTTGATGTGTTGAGGCAACCGGATGGAGTGGCCTGGAACATCTACGATCAGCGTATCCACGAGCTTGGTATGACTTTTGAGGACTATCGCGATGCCGAACAAGCTGGCGCGATAAGGTTCGGAACAGATACGGTTGAATTGGCCGCAAGTTGTGGTTTGCCGGTCGATATACTTTCGGAGACATTGGACGAGATTGGAGAGCTTGGTGGAGACGGAGGTAACTGCCAGTTCGGTCGCGATTTTACTAAGAAGCCGAAACTGAAGCCGCCTTATTATGCTGTGAAGGTTACCGGTGCGCTTTTTCACACACAGGGTGGATTGTCCGTGCGACCGGACGCGCGGGTATTGAGGAAGGACGGTTCGCCGTTCCCAAACCTGTTCGCGGGTGGTGGGGCTGCACGTGGTGTTTCCGGGAACGCCGTCTGGGGATACCTTTCGGGCAACGGTTTGTTGACGGCAGTGACGCTGGGCCGGGTTGCCGGGCGTAATGCAGCGGCGTTAGTCGGTTAAACCCTGCCTCTTGCAGTGGACCATACGGTGGCGTATGGAATGCGAGATAGATTTCAATCTGGAACGACCATAAGCAGTTCTGAATGATGAAATTCGAAAAAATCGGGCAGCCGGTCAGACGTCTGGAAGACGGCCGGCTTTTGACCGGCAGGGGGCGTTTTAGCGACGACTGGTCTCTTAAAAACCAGGCCTACATGGCGGTGGTTCGGTCGCCGCATGCTCACGCCAGAATTCGGTCAGTCGATACGTCTGACGCAGAAAATCTCCCGGGAGTGATGGCAATATTCACGGGACAGGATTGCATTGCTGACGAACTGTCGCCCATTCCTCATAGCCCGGAGCCATCCACAAAGTACGATATGAAGCTTCATGGGCCTGGCGGATCAGATGTATTTATCGGCAATCACATGCTGCTTCCAGCGGATAAAGCGCGTTATGTAGGCGAAGCGTTGGCAGTTGTCGTGGCGGAGACGTTAGCGCAGGCGCAGGATGGAGCCGATGCGGTTTTCATCGACTTTGATCCGCTTCCGAGCGTGACCGATACCAAACTATCTGCCGTGGTGGGCGCGCCCGTTATATGGGATGAAGTGCCGGACAATATTCCTGTCGAAACATTTTTCGGTGACAAGGAACAAACCGACGCGGCGTTTGATGCAGCAGCGCACGTGGTCGAAATGGAGTTCCATATTGATCGTGTTACCGGCGTGCCGATGGAACCGCGCGCAGCGTTAGGCGACTATGATACGGATACTGGAAGATATACGATTTATGCTGGATCCGGCGGATCCGTCCGGCAAAAACGGGAAATGGCTGAGGTGTTGGGCGAGGAGGCGGATAGGGTACGCGTTATATCAAAGGATGTGGGCGGTAACTTCGGTACCCGGAACCGGCTATATGTCGAATTTCCATTGGTCGGCTGGGCATCGAAAAAGGTTGGTCGGCCGGTAAAATTCACCTGCCAGCGAACCGAGTCTTTCCTGACTGACTATCAGGGGCGCGACCTGGTAACGAAGGTGTCACTGGCGTTGAACGGAGAAGGCCGGTTTCTGGCAATGCGAGCGGATAATTTGAGTAATGTCGGCTCTCGAATGGTTTCGTTGTCTCCCTTAAGCAAGGGGTCGGGACTGATAACGGGTTCTTATGATATCCCCACCGCGCATCTCCGATCCCGGGCTGTTTTCAGCAACACAGCGCCTACGAATGCCTATCGCAGTTCTGGTCGCCCGGAAGTGACGTTTGCAATCGAACGCTTGGTGGAGACTGCTGCTCGCGACCTTGGAATTGATCCAATTGAAATTCGGCGACAAAACCTGATACCGCCTGAAAAAATGCCATATCCCAATGCCGTGGGGATGACCTATGACAGCGGCGAATACGAAAAAAATATGGCTATGGCTATGGAGCTAGCGGATTGGGGTGGGTTTTCAGGCCGCAGGTCGGAAGCCGAGGCGCGTGGAAAATTACTGGGTAGGGGATTCGCAAACTATGTCGAATCGTCGATTGGGACGCCAAGGGAACAGGCGGAAATTCACGTCAACGCGGACGGCCACATAGATCTGGTAATCGGCACACAGCCCAGCGGGCAGGGACATGAAACGAGCTTTGCGCAGGTCGTCGCAGAGTGGCTGGGAGTACCTGTGCAATGCATTTCGGTTATCGTCGGGGATACCGACGTGGTGAAGGTGGGCGGCGGTTCTCACAGTGGGCGGTCGATGCGGATGGCCGGTACCGTGATCGTCAAAGCGGCAGACGAATTGATTGATAAGGCTAAGAAACTGGCGGCGCATGTGCTGGAGGCTGCCGAGACGGATATCGAATTTAAGGATGGACAGTTCGGCATTGGAGGAACGGATCGTCAAATTGATCTCTTCGAACTGGCCGGGGTGTTTGAAAAACATGAAAATCTGCCTGAAGAGTTAGGCGGGGGGCTTTCCGTTATTGAAGATAATGTGATGGAAACGCCGGTATTTCCCAACGGCTGTCACATTTGTGAAATCGAAATTGATCCCCAAACCGGAGCTTTTGAGATTGCTCGTTACACTACAGTGGACGATGTTGGACGTGCGATAAATCCGTTAATTGTAGATGGGCAAACCCATGGCGGGATTGTCCAGGGCGCAGGAGAAGCGCTCGGCGAATTATGTGCCATGGATACGGAAACGGGTCAGCCGCTGGCCGGATCCTTCATGGACTATCACATGCCGAGGGCAGACGAATATCCGTCATTTTCGACAGCTTTGAACGAAGTACCGTCACCGACGAATCCGCTCGGCGTAAAAGCCGGCGGAGAGGGAGGAACGACGCCTGCGTTGGCGGTTCTGGTAAACGGATTTGTTGACGCGCTTCGACCCTACGGCGTGCGCGATATCAAAATGCCTGTTACGCCTCGCAAGATTTGGGAGCTCATTCATGCGAACTCCTGACCCTTAGCCCAGAAAGTAGAATGGGGCCAAAAACAATGCCTAACCGGCGGATACCCATGCTTGGAAGCGTACAAACTTCAGGCGTGGCGACCAGCCGTTTTCCCTGGTCTGGTGTCCAGTGCCGGTTGTGGCAACATCAGGATGAGACAGAATGGCAGCTTGAACCATGATCATTCTTCTTTCCCGGTGCCAGATTAGGTCTCTCAATCTTACAAACCGTTAAGCTCCCCCGGTTTCGCATGGTTCCATGCCCTCGTGGCCGGGTGCGGGGCTACCATACGGTATCGAATGCCGATAAGTTTAGCGCTCCGGCGAGCTTGCGGGCTTCCGGACAAGAAAACCAATTTCTGTCTGATTGAGGCAAATTTTAATGAAAGCTGCCGCCTTTGACTATGTGCGTGCTGTCAGTGTTGATGAAATATGCCAGCTTTTGGCGGGCGCAGGGGACGAAGAAAGAAAGATTATTGCCGGGGGTCAGACGCTTGTCCCGCTGATGGCGATGAGGATGGCGCGGCCAGACCTGCTGATCGACGTGAATGATGTTGCTGAGCTATCCGGCATTACGGATCAGGGCACATATATTTCTTTTGGGGCATGCACGCGCCAGCGGACCATCGAACGATCCGACCTTGTTTCTTCTCGTGTGCCGTTGGTCTCGAAAGCAGTCCGAAATGTCGGGCACCAACAGACCCGTAACCGAGGCACGATTGGGGGTAGCATCGTCCATGGTGACCCATCGGCGGAGTTACCTCTTGCTGCGTTGGCGCTCGACGCATCAATAGTGCTGCGTCGCGCTTCGGGAGAGCAAGAGATACCGATCGACGGATTTTTCGAAGCGGCGATGATTACAAATATCGAACCGGATCAATTACTGACCGAGATACGTGTGCCCGTCTGGGAAGGTGCAGGTATCGGCACGGGTTTTCAGGAAACGGCCAGCCGGCAGGGGGACTTCGCCATTGTTGCAGCAGCCGCGCAGGTGCAATTGGATCCGGCCGGAAATATAGGACGCGTTGCTATTTGCGTCGGCGGCGTGGCACCGGCACCTGTACGGTTAAAAGTGGTTGAGGAAAAGCTAACCGGTGGCTCCTTAAACGATGTCGAGAGAGCGGTTTCTGAAATTGACGACGAGATCGATCCGGAAACGGATGTCCATGCTACTGCGGATTACCGGCGCCGGGTCTCCCGTCGTTTGGTAGCCAGCACGATCGCTGAGGCTATGTCGGAGGCGGGGTCATGAAGCAGACGGAGATCACGCTCAATGTAAATGGACGTGAGGTTAAAACGACCGTCTCTCCCAGGATGACATTGGTTGACTGTCTCCGCGACCTGCTGCGCCTAACTGGTACCCACGTGGGGTGCGAGCATGGAATTTGCGGTGCGTGTTCCGTTCTGTTTGATGGTGAGCCGATTAGGTCCTGCTTGATGTTTGCCGTTCAGGCGGAAGGACACGAAATTCGAACGGTAGAAGGATTGGCGGATGAGGACGGCACCTTAAGCGACCTTCAGGATTCATTCTGGGAGTGCCATGCAATGCAGTGTGGTTACTGCACGCCGGGAATGCTAGTCGCGAGTTCCGCATTGTTGTGTGAGAACCCCGATCCCGGCGAGGACGACATTCGGGAAGCGATAAGCGGAAATCTATGCCGTTGTACCGGATACCAGCAAATAGTGGAGGCGGTTCAATTGACCGCGAAACGGCGGAAGGAGGTCGCGTCAAATGGCTGATGCACCCACTCTTCCAAACTATCGTTATGTGTCGCGAAAACGAAGAACCAAGGAAGATCGTCGTTTCATAACCGGCCGTGGAAAATTCGTTGCGGATGTCGATGTTCCCGGCATGAAACATGTCGCGGTTCTTCCCAGCCCGCATCCCCGCGCAAATATCTTGGATATCAACACGTCGGCGGCACTTGGTCTGCCGGGCGTCCATTATGTTTTGACAGGTGAGGAACTCTCGGCCGGAACGAACTCACTATTTCACGGACTGGACCTGCCCAAAGTGAAGTGGTTCCCGCTCGCGGTGGGAATGACCCGATATGCTGGGGAATGGGTTGCCGCGGTGGTCGCTGACTCCCGATACATTGCCGAAGACGCGGCCGAGCTGATCGAGGTCGAGTACGAAGCGCTGCCGGCGGCGATCGATTCCGAAAAGATGCTGGAAGAGGATCAGCCGCTGGTTCACCCGGATCATGGAACGAATGTCCTTTTCCGGAATACCTGGACTTGGGGTCCGGTTGCAGATGACTTCGAGAGTGTTCCGCATACTGTCAGTTACCGGGCCCGATGGGGACGGTCGTCTACGGTGCCAATCGAGACCTTCGGTGTTGTGGCGAAATGGGATGAAATCACCGAAATTCTGGATGTCTGGGCGTCCATTCAGATGCCCCAGTATCAGGATCAGATCGCCGCAGCGATGCGCTTGCCGATGAACAACGTCCGGGTTCACAACGATGTGGATGTCGGGGGGTCTTACGGTGTGAAACGTGGCATCAAGCACACAATACTGGCCAGCTATCTGGCGAAAAAACTGGGATTTCCGATCCGTTTTATCGAAGACCGGTTGGATAATATGTCCGGCGGAGATGCGCATGGACCCGACCGGATATTCGACATCACGATGGCCTTTGAAGACGACGGCGTCATCAAGTCCATCAAGATCAGGGCTTTAGATGATGTTGGCGCCTATCCCGGGCGAGCGCCTTTGCAACTGGGTAAACCGATAACTGCCCTGTGTGGTCCCTATCGGGTCAACTCCATCGAATACGAGGCCATTTCCGTCACATCAAACAAGACAGGCCAGGTGCCGGTTCGCGGCTTCGGACAATCGCCCACGAACTTCGCCATTGAGACGGGTGTGGAGCGTGTGGCAAAGCATCTTGGGCTCGACCGGGTCGAGGTGAGGGCACGAAACCTGGTTCGCAAAGAAGAGTTTCCGTGGAAAATTCCACCCGGGTCGAAATACGATTCCGGTGACTTCCACGCGGTGCTAGAAAGTGCGCTCAGGACATCAAATTGGGATGACCTTATCGTGCGGCGGGATGCACTGCGCGCGGAGGGAAAACTTGCTGGCGTTGGAATTGCGACCTGTCTGGAACCGGGCGGTGGCAACAACATTTTTGAGTACCTTTTTAACCCAAAACTTAAAATTACTACATTCGTCGAGTCCGTCCTGATCAAGGTTGAACCGACCGGCGTAATCACGGCAGTCATGTGCACGACAACCTCCGGGCAGGGTCATGAAACGATGGTGTCCACCATCGCTGGCGAAGAGCTGGAACGTGACCCGGATACCATTCGGGTCGTACACGGAGACTCTCTGGAGGCATTGCCGACTCGGAGCCCCGTTGCCAGTCGTATGACGATCGTGCTGGGGACCGCAACATCCCACGCGTCGCGCGAAATCAAAGAGAAGATGATAACGATAGCCGCTTATGATCTCGGTGTTGAAAAGGACCAGATCGAATACGCGGATGGCGAATTTTCTGTGCGTGGAGACCCGGCCAGAAAGCTGGACTGGATCGAAATCTGCCACATCGCACACAAACAGTTTCATCGGATGCCTCCCGGTCAAGAACTGGGACTTCAGGCCTATTCCGTGCAGCAGGTACCCGGCGCCGGACAGATGCCAGATGAGAACAATGAAGTTCCTCTATATCCCTGTTTCTCCTTTCAGGCACATGTCCCAC
>JAYYZV010000058.1:0-8816 GCA_036339975.1 Pseudomonadota bacterium
GTCAGTACCAGTGACCTCTGCGATAATCTGTTCGATTGGCCCACCGGGTGCTAATTGGACGATGGAAAAGTTGATGATCATAATTCCGATTAGGGTCGGGATGATCAGCAGAAGGCGTCGGACGATGTAGGAAATCATTGGTTGTCCTGACGTCTCTCAGTTTGCGCTCGGCGGTGGCATCGCACCCGGCGGTGGCGCTGGGGCGATGCCTTCCTGAATCATCGCCGCCTTTTCCGCGTCGTACCACCACGTGTCTATCACACCCAGAGCGAAAATCGGTTGCGTAATCGGACGGTTGAACTTGTTCCAGTATGCAACGTTGTGTACGCCCTTGTACCATTGCGTGACGACATAGCGGTTCCACAATAACACCCGGTCCAGCGCTCGGGTGGCCATGATAAGGTCCTCCCGGTTTCGCGCCGACACCACTTTCTCGATCAGTGTGTCCACTGCGGGGTCTTTGACGCCGCCAATGTTGAACGATCCCGGTACGTCGGCGAACTGAGATCCGAAGTAATTTCTTTGTTCAAGCCCAGGCGTTAGTGGCTGCGATATGCGCCGGATTACTATATCAAAATCGAAACTGTCTTGACGTCGTTTAAAGTTGGCTACGTCGACGATGCGGATGTTGGCTTGAATGCCTATACGTTTGAGGTTTTGCAGATATGGATTAATAATCCGCTTGAAACTGGCCTCGAACAATAGAAATTCCACCGTCAACGGATTTCCAGCCTTGTCGGTTAGCATCCCGTTCTTGATCCTATATCCTGCGTCCTTCAATAGGCGGCTGGCCTTCCGTAGTTGGCCGCGGATGCGACCGGAGCCGTCTGTCACCGGTGCGCGGAAAACGGAGGTAAATACCTCGTCCGGCACGTTGCCGCGCAACGGTTCTAACAGGGTAAGTTCTTTTTTCGAGGGCAACTGTTTGGCGGCTAGGTTAGAGTTTTCGAACATTGAATTGGTACGGTCGTACAGCCCGTAGAAAAGCATCTTGTTTGTCCATTCAAAATCGAAAGCCAGGTCCATCGCCGCCCGAAGACGGATGTCTTGGAATTTCCGCCGTCGCAGGTTTAGGATGAACGCCTGCACGCCTGAAGGGGTTTCATCTTGTAGGGTCTCGCGCACGATCAGCCCCTTGTTGACCGGCGGCTTATCATATTGAGTTGCCCACTGACGGGAGGTGAATTCCTCGCGATAATCGTATTGGTTGGAAAAGAAAGCCTGAAAGGCCACCTCCCGGTCGCGGTAATATTCGATCGTTATCTTGTCAAAGTTGAAGCGCCCGCGGTTTACCGCTAGTTCTTTCGCCCAGTAATTCTCGACGCGCTTATAGGTGATTGACCGCCCGGGCTCCAATTTACCAACCCTATAGGGGCCGCTGGAAAGCGCGGGTTTGAATGATGTCTTATTGAAATCGATCTTTTCGTAGTAGGCCTTCGACAGAACCGGCAGGGCGGCTAGCCGCGTTGGCAGGTCGCGATGGTTGCCGGGTGTGAACGTGAACTTGACTCGCGACGAAGACGTGGCCTCCACCTCTGCGACGTCTCGGAAATTAATTCGATAGCGTGGATGTCCGTCGTTCTTCAGGGCGTTGAAGGTGAAAACAATGTCTTTTGCCGTGATCTGCGTGCCGTCATGGAACCTTGCCCGCGGGTCCAGATTAAAGGCTACCCAAGACTTGTCCGCTGGCACTTCGACCGTTTTGGCAACCAACCGGTAAAAGGAATCCGGTTCGTCGGCTGACCGTGCCATCAGGGTGTCGTAGAGCAGTTGCTCGGCAAGTGGTTCCTTGCGGCCCTTCAGGATGAACGGGTGAATGGTTTCGAATGTGTCGATCCCCGGCACCTTAATCGTTCCGCCCTTTGGCGCCTCCGGATTGACGTAATCGAAATGCTTGAAATTAGGGTGGTATTTTAGGTCGCCAAATACGCTTAACGCGGGGCGCCGTTCGGCTTCCATAGCCCGCACCTGCGCCGACAACAGCATGGCTAAGGCGATGCACGCTATTAACCCGTTCATGGTCTGCTCATCTTAGTCTCCCGTTTCCAACTGCGTTAACGCTTTTTAAGGGTATCTTTCAATATGATTTCCTTGACCGGGTCTATCCACCAGCTCATCGGATCGACCCCGTATTTAGGGTGCTTCGGAATTCCGAATTTATCCCAATATGCCATCCGGCTGATGCGAACGTGCCACTGGGGGACGACGTAGTGATTCCATAGTAATACACGGTCAAGCGCCCTCGTCGCGTGGACCAGAGATGTCCGGTCCTTCGCATCAATGATTTTCTCGATCAACGCATCTATAACCGGGTTCTTGATGCCAATAACATTGCGGCTGCCAGATCGGTCGGCCGCCTCGGAGCTCCAGTAATCACGCTGCTCATTTCCTGGTGACTCTGACTGCCCGAAGTTGGAGATTATCATATCAAAATCGAAAGTGCGGATCCGATTGATGTATTGCGACTGGTCGACTGTCCGGACGTTCGCTTTAATTCCCAGTCGGGAAAGATTTTTGACGAAAGGTGCAGCTATACGTTCGAAAGCAGGGCTTACAAGCAGAATTTCAAAATCGACTGGCTTTTCAGTATTCGGCGAAATAGCTTGATTCCGTTCTATTTTGTAACCAGCCGCACGCATAATTTTTAGCGCCGCACGTAAGTTACTCCGTATGTTGCCTGATCCATTTGAGCGCGGGGGCTCGTAAATCTGCGTAAAAATTTGGTTGGGGATTTTCCCACGCCACGGTTCCAGCAGTTCGAGCTCCTCCTTCGACGGCAGTCCCGTTGAGGCAAGCTCCGAATTAGAAAAGAAACTCTTCGTGCGGGCATACTGGCCATAGAAGAGGTTCTTATTCGACCACTCGAAATCGAAGGCATAAGCGATCGCGCGTCGGAGGTGTATATCTTGGAACATCGGCCGCCGCGTATTGAACACAAAAGCCTGCATCCCGGTAGGCCGGGCATGTTGGACCTCCTCTAACTTAACACGTCCGTCGTTTCTGGCCGGGAACTTGTATCCTGTGGCCCAGGTCAAGGAAGTGTTTTCTCTTCGAAGATCGTAGCGGGCGGCCTTGAATGCTTCTAGCGCGACGGTCTGGTCGCGGTAGTAGTCGATACGTACCCGATCGTAGTTGTAGCGCCCCTTGTTAAGGGGTAGCTCGGCACCCCACCATTCTTTCACCCGATCCAATTCGACGTAGCGCCCGGCTTCAAAATTTACGATACGGTATGGGCCACTACCCATCGGCGGTTCCAGCGTTGTTTTGGAAAAGTCGCGTGTCGACCACCATTTCTTCGACATCACGGGCAACTGACCGGTGATATGGGGCAACTCCCGGTTGGGCGGGCCCGAAAATTCGAACTTAACCTTGTGTGGCCCCAGCTTCACTGCGCGATCGATGTTTTTGTAGTAGAAGCGGTAAAACGGTCGCCCAACCTTTTTTAGTGCGTTGAATGTCCAGATTACATCGTCGGCCGTCACCACAGTGCCATCGTGGAACCGCGCGTCAGGACGCAGGCTAAAGGTTACATGGGAGAGATCATCCGCGACCTCGACGCTGTCAGCGATTTCGCCATAGCCTGCCGAAACCTCGTCAAGAGGGCTGCCCATCAGGTTCTGGAAAACCATGCCTACCGCGCCTGAAGGAGATCCTTTGATTATAAAGGGATTGAAAGTATCAAAAGTCCCAAGGTTGTATCGGCGGAGCGTCCCGCCCTTGGGCGCATTTGGATTGACGTAATCTAGATGTTTGAACCCCTTTGGGTATTTCAGTCGTTCTAAAAGCGTCAGCCCGTGGCTTAAGGTCGTTGTCGGTTCTTTATCCATCGCATGGGCTGGGCTGGCCAGCAGCGCGGCGGATAATGCTATTGCTATCATTTTCATGACACCAAATACCTGTTTTTTTTATTAGAATAAAATTGTGTGTTTTAATGGACGGGACAAGTCCCTATAGAAAATTTAATGACCCCTCCCGTCGGCTGGGGCTGCTACAAATAGGGTTAGTCAGCCAGCAGTTCCAACAGTTCGGCATGTAATTTTTTGTCCCCGCAGGCGACGACACTGCCGTCCGAAGATAGTGTTAGAGGATTTCCACGCCAGTCAGTAATGATCCCGCCGGCCTCCTGGATTATCGGAGGTAGGGCGGCGAAATCGTAGTTTTGCAGGCCTGATTCTATAACTGCATCGATAAGCCCACTTGCAACCTGAGCGTAGTTATAGCAGTCGCCGCCATATATTATGTGACGCGCCGCTCCGGATACACGTTTCCAACCGCAAATATGTCTGTCGTCAAACATATCCGGGGCGGTCGTACCGATTGTTGCATTCGACAACTCTGGACATTCCCGGCCCCGGATCGGCTCTCTGTTGGATGGTGCCCCATGGCCCCGCAGCCCGACCCAGCGTTCGCCGCCAATGGGCTGGTCTATAACACCTAAGAGTGGTTCGGTTTTACGCGTCAGTGCGATAAGCGTGCCGAAGATAGGCCGACCGGTGATAAAGGATTTGGTACCATCAATTGGATCGATTACCCAGACGTATTCGGCGTCGATGTTCTCGTTGCCGAATTCCTCGCCTATTATTCCGTCTGCCGGCCTGAGATCAGACAGGATCGACCGGATTGTTTGCTCCGCGTCTCTGTCTGCCTCGGTTACCGGCGACGCA
The DNA here is from genome assembly GCA_036339975.1 of Pseudomonadota bacterium. Lineage (GTDB taxonomy): Bacteria > Pseudomonadota > Alphaproteobacteria > MPNO01 > UBA830 > UBA830. The sequence continues at coordinate 4,665 of JAYYZV010000058.1, forward strand.
TCGACCTTGGTACCGACAACAACCGGCTGGCGAAAATGGGGTCGTATTACTGCGCCGCTGGCATCCGCGAGGCGGTTTGCTAAAGCGATAAATTCAGAACTATCGGTCGCGGACATGTTCACAGTGTGTCGCGAATCGTGACCCTTTGAAAGGGATCACGGTGTATTGGGGAGAAGTCTGCGAAAGCGGGAAACATATTTTCGAACAATGTTGAAGTTTGCGGGGGTACGAGGTGATCGCCTGTTGTCATTTTCTTGAACGACTCACGAATTCCGCGGTAATGGATCTGCCTGCCCTTAGCTGCTTCCTCTGGCACCTTATATTATTCGGTCACCGCTTTGGCTTCCGGAAGTGCTTTAATCACGGCGTCAATTTCTGATTGGCTAGGCAGGGGTGCTGGAGTGTCGGCGGCGTTGCGCAGATAAGCTACCACGTTCGCCCGGTCCTTGGCCTTTTTCAGGCCCGCAAACGACATCTTGGTGCCCTTGATATAGGCTCTGGGCTTGAGGAGGAACGCGTTCAAGCTTTCGTAACTCCAGTTACCCTCCTTTGCTTTAAGCGCATTAGAATACCCAAACCCCGCAACTACGCCGCGTTTGGCACCGACGATATTCCATAGATTTGGGCCAATACCGTTCTTCCCATCCTTTGCGACCTTGTGGCACGCCTTGCATTTGGCAAACACCTTCTTGCCGGCGGCAGAATCCGCCGACGCGATCATACCGAGGATCGGCTGAAGTGGTTTTGGCTTCTTAGGCTTCGCGGGGGCCGAGGCGACTACTATCTTTTTTGCGCTATGGTCGGCACCATGACTACCGCCTGTCGACACGAGATTATCGCCGAGCTTGCCAATAACGACCATGGTCAGAACGGCTAGGAGTATTGCTCCGATAACTTTATTGAGTTCGAATGACGACATGTCGGGTTTCCGCTGGGATAACAGTGTTTAAAACGATCGATCCAGAGCAGCAAATCTAACTCTTGAGCGCCAGTCTGTCTAATTACGCCAACACGATTACGGCATTTCCGATAACGTACAAGGGGTATAATGTCGCACCGTATTAACCATTTCCGTCCTTTAGGCCGATGCTGATGTCCACGCCAAGAAATCCTGTCATTGTCATTCCCGCGCGCCTTGCCGCAACCCGCTTTCCAGATAAACCGCTTGCTGACATCGATGGCGATCCGATGATCGTTCATGTGTGGCGCCGCGCTGTTGAGGCCGGTATTGCCCCGGTACTCGTCGCCGCTGGTGATCAGGAGATCGCCGATGCTGTATCGGATGCTGGCGGGGATGCAGTGATGACCGATGTTGATCTGCCGAGCGGCTCTGATCGGGTGCACCAAGCGCTGGAACGATATGACCCAAACCGACAGTACGATGCGGTAATTAACGTTCAGGGCGATTTGCCTACGATCGACCCCAAAATGATTGCATCAGTTCTGGATCCCTTCGAAGAGCCCGACGTCGATATTACTACAATGGCTGTCGAGATCGTTGAAGACCGGGAACGTAATGACCCGAACGTCGTAAAGGTAGTAATCACCCTGACCGACGAAAACGCACGGATCGGACGCGCTCTGTATTTTAGCCGCTCTACGGTCCCCTCCGCACCAGACGGGCCACACTATCATCATATTGGGTTATACGGTTTTCGGCGTGATGCACTCGACCGCTTTGTGGTGCTGCAGCCGGGACGGCTTGAAACGCAGGAGCGGCTGGAACAGCTTCGCGCCCTTGAAGCGGGCATGCGGATTGACGTCGCGCTCGTTGACACCGTCCCGCTCGGTGTCGATACTCCGGAGGATTTGGATCGGGCGAGGGCTTTAGTGAAGGCCGGTTCATGATAATTCCCAAAGCGCTATGCCGCTAAAGTAAGGTACCCAGGCCATGCCTGCCCATTCGAAATCTAAAACAGCCGCGCCGTCGCGCATTATCGCCTTTCAAGGTCAGCCCGGGGCGTATTCTCATCTTGCATGCCGTCAGTATTTTCCCAACATGACACCGATGCCCACGCCGGCATTTGAGGACACATTTTCCGCTGTGCAGAGCGGCCGGGCAAAATTGGCAATGATTCCGATCGAAAACTCTGTCGCTGGCCGCGTCGCAGATATCCACCACATCATTCCGGATTCCGGTCTCTACATAATCGGTGAGCGGTTTTTGCGGGTGAAACATCATCTTTTAGCGCCGAAGGGCGCGAGCATGAAGTCGATCCGCCGCGTGCACAGCCACGTGCATGCGCTGGGCCAGTGCCGAAACTTTTTGCGGAAGCATGGCTTGGAAGCCGTGGTGCATGCGGACACAGCCGGGGCGGCGTCCGATATCGCCGTTACCGGCGACACCACCGAGGCAGCCATCGCTTCTGAACTGGCCGGCGAAGTTCATGGCCTGAAGTCGATAAGGGCGAGTATCGAGGATGCCGAACACAACACTACGCGTTTTGTGGTTATGTCGAAGAAGCCAGTCCGGCCTAAGCTCAACGGTGATGTGTTGGTGACAAGTTTCGTATTCAGGGTACGCAACGTCCCGGCCGCTCTCTTCAAGGCGTTGGGTGGGTTCGCTACCAACGGTGTCAACATTACCAAATTAGAGAGCTACATGGTCGGGGGTGATTTCTTCGCGACCCAGTTCTACGCCGATGTCGAGGGCGATCCCCGTGACAGCAACGTCAAACTCGCCTTCGAGGAGTTGGACTTCTATACCCATGAAGTAAAAGTCATCGGCACCTATCCCGCCGATCCTCTGCGGTTGGGAAAGGGATAAAGGGGATTAACAATTGCGAAGTCGGTACCGGACGTAAATTAGTCAGCCATTCTTATCCAGTCGTCTATCAGGCGTCTGGCTATGGAATCCGACCGTGGGCGTTTGGCAATGCCGGCGCCGCCGTCCGCCAGCTCTTTTCGGGTGAACCACTGTAGATCTTCAAGTTCCTCCTCGCTTCGGACGAGGTCCTCGGTAACGGCCTCTGCAAAGAAACCCAACATTAGCGATGCTGGAAACGGCCAGGGTTGCGAAGAATGGTAACGGATGTTGGTGATCTTAACACCTGCTTCCTCAAATACCTCGCGGGCCACCGCTTGTTCCAGACTTTCGCCGGGTTCGACAAAACCGGCTAGGGTCGAGTACATATCTTCCATCCACTCCGCTTTCCGGCCTAGCAGAGCGCGATCGTCTTTTGCAACCAGCATGATTACCGCGGGATCAGTGCGCGGAAAATGGACCGCTCCGCAGTCAGGGTCTAGGCATTTGCGCAGGTGTCCTGCGTCTTGGATTTCAGTCGGATTGCCACACACGCCGCAATACATATGCTGCGCGTGCCAATGCGTAATTCCCTTGGCGTAGGCCAAGATTGAGGCTTCGGATCGGTCCATGACGGCACCTACTGACCGTAGATCCGTAAACGCACTGTTGGAAACATTAATGCGGGCGTCGTGTTCTTCGAGATGTGAAATATCGACGGCGAAATGGGCGACTTCGTTCCGAAGACCTAACAGGACTGTCGCGCAGGCGGTTTCCAAAAGGCCGCGTGCCTGAGATGCCGGTAGGAGCACGCCACGCGGTTCTGCACCGTTGCTGATGAGGCTGAGCGACCGCCAGACCGGAATGATGATTGTATGGTCGGCCTGCAACTGCGAGTTAACCCAGATCTTGTCAGCCCGTAAATGTGATACGCGATCCAGTATTTCGTTAGCATAATGATTATCATCCTTCATGCCCAAAGTACTCGCATACGGACATCGCGCGTGCAATTACAATGGTTGGAATAAATATAAGATTTCGCTGATGACTAACGTTGGCCCCCGCGCCGGAGGTGGTATAGTAGACTTGGGAGGCTGGCGGCGGACGGATTGCTCGCCAACCCGGTCAGGTCCGGAAGGAAGCAGCCGTAACGAGATTTCTCCGGGTCGCCTCACCAGTCTCCCAACCGTTTAGGTCTTCCCCATTCGGGAAGCCCGTCTATGGCCACGGCCCCGGACGTGTCGGGGGTTGAACCGGTGCCGCCCAGAATGATAAGGCACTATTCCTGAATGGCAAATAACTCCGATACCCAGCCCTACCGCGTACTGGCGCGCAAATACCGACCCAGAGATTTCACGTCCTTGATCGGTCAGGAGGCGATGGTCCAGACTTTGTCTAATGCCATTGCG
>JAYYZV010000059.1:0-16504 GCA_036339975.1 Pseudomonadota bacterium
CGAGCAGCGGGCTGCAAGGCTTCCGCTGCGCGCTCGATGTCGGCTCGGCCCGATCGGGCAAGGCCGCAGATGGTAGAGTTCTTGACTAGCTTAGCGATCTCGTTCACAGCCTCAAAATCGCCATTCGAAGCGATGGGGAAGCCAGCCTCGATCACATCGACGCCCATTTCCTCGAGCGCTTCCGAAATTCGCAGCTTTTCGTCAAGATTCATAGACGCGCCGGGCGATTGCTCGCCATCACGCAAGGTGGTATCGAAAATTATAACTTGGTTGGAGGCGGTGTCGACGCTCATTGGTGAGTTCCTCGTGTCTCCTATTTTCTGACTTAGACGTTAAGAAGTTTGTCCCCTGAATTAAGCTGTATTTTCACAGCTGTATTCAAGGGCACCTAAGTCGGAGAGCCCCATCACCCAAGGCATGAAGCAGCTCATGAGTCTCATACGCACACCCGTGCATTTGGCCGCGGGACACGTCCGCCACCGCGATGTCGTGGAAAAGGCTGTTTCTTGCCGTCACCATTACTTTCGCTCTTAAAAAAGACGTTTCCGAACACTGATATCAACAATCGCAACACCGGTTCGCACCGGCTTTTGCACGATAATTGTTAACATTCGACGTTAACATCTTATTACTAAGCCGTTTTTACAGGTGAGTGCAACGGTTTTATTTACATAAACTAGGGGTTTTGATCAGGCACAACAAACTCCGGCCCAGTTTGCGGCAGTCAGTTCTTGGTCTTGTCGACCAAAGCCCCCTCTTTGATCCAGGGCATCATATCACGGAGCTTGGCGCCAACTTCTTCGATGCTGTGTTCTTCTCCATGCCGTCGCATAGCCTTGAAGCTGGGTTGACCCGCCTTATTTTCAAGCACCCAATCACGCGTAAACTTGCCCGATTGGATTTCTTTCAGCACATCGCGCATCCGCTCCTTAACGGACCCGTCGATCAGACGCGGTCCGCTGACGAGATCTCCATATTCCGCGGTATTCGAGATGGAATATCGCATATTGGCGATGCCACCCTCGTAGATCAGATCAACGATTAGCTTCACTTCGTGCAGACACTCAAAATACGCCATTTCGGGAGCATAGCCCGCCTCCACCAGCGTTTCGTACCCTGCTGTAATTAGTGATGTTAGCCCTCCACATAGTACTGCTTGCTCGCCGAAAAGATCCGTTTCGCATTCTTCCCTAAACGTGGTTTCAATGACCCCGGACCGGCCGCCGCCAATCGCCGAAGCATAAGACAGTCCTATTTCCAAAGCGTTTCCCGAGGCATCCTGCGCTACCGCAATCAAGCAGGGAACCCCGCCGCCGCCGACAAATTCGGAGCGCACGGTATGTCCCGGGCCCTTGGGGGCAACCATAAAAACGTCCAAATCAGGACGCGGCTCAATCAGCCTAAAATGCACCGAAAGGCCATGAGCGAATGCTAGTGCCGCACCCTCTTTTAGGTTATCGCGAAGCTCGTCTATGTATAGATCGGCCTGCAACTCGTCGGGCGCGAGAATCATCGTAACGTCTGCCCAGGCAGCGGCGTCACCAGGTGTCATAACCTTCAGGCCGGCGTTTTTCACCTTCGAAATACTGGCAGAACCTTCACGGAGTCCGACGATGACTTCCTTCACGCCGGAATCATTAAGGTTGTTGGCATGGGCATGGCCCTGGCTACCGTAACCGATGATCGCTACTTTCTTGTCCTTGATTAAATTAACGTCTGCATCCCGGTCGTAATAAACTCTCATCTTTGTACCTTTCCCCGAAGAAATTCCTTTTTAGCGCAATGCTGTGGCGCGCTTTCTAAAGCGAGGCTTTGCCGCGTGCAATAGCCACTACGCCCGTGCGCGAGACATCGACAAGGCCTAGGGGCTCCATTAGCTCAACAAACGCGTTCAGCTTATTCGTCGACCCGGATATCTCAAAAACAAAGGATTCGTTTGTGCTATCGATCGCGCGCGCCCTGAAAATATCAGCGATCCTCAAAGCCTCCACCCGTTTGTTTCCTTTCCCGGCCACCTTGACCAATGCCAGCTCGCGTTCGACGCTGGCACTCTCTGTAGTTAGATCGACCACGCGGTGAACGGGCACCAGCCGGTCGAGCTGCGCCTTGATCTGCTCGATTATCATCGGAGTGCCACTGGTCACAATAGTGATCCGGCTTATAGCTTCGTCGGCATCAGTCTCGGCGACCGTAAGGCTTTCGATATTGTACCCGCGGCCAGAAAACAATCCGATCACGCGAGCCAGAACACCCGCCTCATTGTCAACCAGTACGGCGATTGTATGCCGTTCTATCATCTCATCCACGACCAATTTCTACTCCGTTATCTTTCTTATTGCGTGCGCGAAGCCGTTTCTTTCTACACCATCACCATGCCTTCTTCGGAAAAGGGCTTTTCCGTCTCGTCCTCCGGACCGAGCAGCATATCGTTATGCGCCGCGCCGGACGGGATCATCGGGAAGCAGTTCTCCGTCTGATCAACCCAAATATCTGCGATAACTGGCCGATCGACTTCAATCATTTCCTGAATGACATCGTCGACCTCGTCGGGTTTCTCGGCACGAAGACCAACCCATTTACAGGCCTCAGCCATCTTGACCAGATCGGGCAGCGCATCGGTATAGCTCTCCGCATAGCGGCCGCCATGAAGAAGTTCCTGCCACTGCCTAACCATCCCCATATACTGATTGTTAGTGATAAAAACCTTGACAGGCGCGCGGCACTGAACCGCCGTAGACATCTCTTGCATGTTCATCAGGAACGACGCCTCGCCGGAAATATCCACAACCAAAGACTCGGGATGCGCAACCTGAACGCCAATGGCAGCGGGTAGACCGTACCCCATCGTTCCTAGACCACCGGAGGTCATCCACCGGTTCGGCCTGTCGAATTTATAAAACTGGGCGGCCCACATCTGATGCTGGCCGACTTCCGTGGTGATGTAACAATCCAAGTCTTTGGTGTGCTCATACAACCTCTCGATCGCATATTGCGGTTTGATGGTTGATCCGGACTGATCGTATTTAAGGCAATCCTTTGCCCGCCACTGCTCAATTTGCTTCCACCAGAGGTTCAAAACCCTAGGTTTAGCTCTCAATTTTCTGGCTTTCCATGCTCGCAGAATCTGGTCAAGAACATTCTCGACGTCTCCAACGATCGGCAAGTCTACCGCCACGTTCTTATTGATGGAGGACGGATCGATATCGATATGAATTTTTTTCGAGTTCGGCGCGAATGCATCAAGTCTACCTGTAATCCGGTCGTCAAAACGCGCGCCGACCGCCACTATCAGATCCGCATCATGCATTGCGAGGTTTGCCTCATAAGTGCCATGCATCCCCAACATGCCGAGGAACTGCTTATCGGTGGCAGGATAGGCGCCCAGACCCATAAGCGTAAGGGTAATTGGCGCGCCGGTCAGCTTTACCAGACGGTCGAGAATCTTGCAGGCTTTGGGGCCCGAGTTGATGACCCCCCCACCGCAGTAGAACAGAGGTTTCTTCGCCGCCGCAATCATCGAGACAGCTTTGTCGATGTCGCTTCTACCAGCCCTCAGCGTGGGTTGGTAGGTACGATGTTCCACCTTTGTCAGATCCTCGTAGTGGCCCTCGCCCATCAGGATGTCCTTCGGTAGATCGATTACGACTGGCCCGGGACGCCCACTCCGGGCGACGTAGAATGCCTCGTGCATTACCCGTGGCAAATCTTCCACCCGCTTAACTAGATAATTGTGCTTCGTGCAGGGACGGGTGATTCCGGTGGTGTCGGCTTCCTGAAAGGCATCATTACCGATCAGGTGCGTCGGTACTTGGCCGGTCAGGCAAACAATCGGAATGCTGTCCATAAGCGCGTCCGTAAGACCGGTAACGGCATTGGTCGCGCCGGGTCCCGACGTTACAAGAACAACACCGACCTCACCGGTAGACCGGGCGTATCCTTCCGCCATATGGACCGCACCGCCTTCTTGACGAACAAGCACATGCCGTAGCTGGTTCTGCTGAAAGATTGCATCGTAAATCGGCAAGACGGCGCCACCCGGATAACCGAACACGGTGTCGACGCCCTCGTTCAGCAACGCCTGAATAATGATCTCGGAACCGTTCATACTTTTGCCGACCATCGGTCTCATCAGTCCTTTAATGTTCGCTACGATCGGGAGAATATAATAAGCCTAAAGAAAAACCGGCCCACCGGCCGGCTAGGTAATGTCCGCCAGCATATTTCGCACCGAACAACCGGGGCGAGGCGGGAAACTATCCTTGCAAACCTAAGGGGTCAATAAAAATTTACTAATATCTGGAAAGTTTTTATCAATAGAACTTTCCATTTCTTTCGTTTTTATCAAGATATCTGGAATAATCTGATTCCCAAACCATGTTCTCTGGCGCTTTGCGTAGCGTCGTGTATCGCGCCTACCGAGATCAATCATGCTATCCATATTGATATTTCCCTCAAGAAGGGCGCGAACCGCGGGGACACCCACCGCTCTCAGTGGCGGGTAATCGCCCCTCGGGCCAGCGGCCAACATCTTTTCAACCTCCTCGATGGCCCCGGCCTCGATCATCCGGTCGAAACGCCGATGGATAGCCTCGTAAAGTGCTTCGCGCTCGGGGGAAATGAGGATCAACAAAAAACGTAGGCTTGGCGATACGGTTTCGGTTTCACCCACCTGCCAATCGGACAGTCGTTTCCCTGTAAAGTTAAAGATCTCCAACCCACGGACGATTCTTTGCCCGTCGGCAGGATTAAGGCGTTTGGCGAGTTCCGGATCCACCGCGGAAAGTTCTTTATGCAGTGTATGAGCGCCTTCGAAAAGCAAACGTTGGTTTAGGCTGTCTCTATACTCAACCGGCACTGATGGCATCCGATCGAGGCCTCTCATCAAAGTCCGAATATAAAATCCAGTGCCGCCGACTACTATAGGAACGCTGCCGGCTCCATGGCAGGTTTCAATGACCTCTATCGCTTTCTGACGCCAAGTACCGGCCGAACTTCGATCGGCGAGGCCCAGCACCCCATACAGATGATGAGGGATATTGCCCTGATCTTTTAATAAAGGGCGGGCCGTAATTATTTTTAGGTCGCGGTATACCTGCATCGAATCCGCGTTAACAATCTCTCCACCAATTCGCTGAGCCAGCCGGACAGCAAATCCGGATTTACCGCTCGCTGTTGGCCCGCAGACAATAATGACAGGTTTTGTGCTCAACCCTTGGTAATATTGAGCGCAACAAAGCGCTGAACGCCGCTGTTCTCAATCAGTATAAGGATTGTCTTCAACTTCGCCTTTTTGGCCTGTTCAACCTTTATACGAACCTGCTCCGTCGTAGTCACAATCTGGTGGTCCGGCCCGATTTTACGTATTATCGACCCTGCAGGGATCCGTTTCTGAGCCGCCGGTCCAGATGGTGCGACCGCAGTGACAACCACACCCTCTGTGGAGCGCTTTAGTTTGAAACGCTCCCGCAATTCAGGGGTTAGCATTGAGAGCGTCATACCAAGCTCGTCAAGTTTAAGAATAGCCGCAAGTTTTTGCTTTGGATTTTTCGCAGCGGCCGCCAGTTTAGCATCATCTTCTGGGAATTCGCCCAACGTCACTGGCAGGCGTATGCTCTTACCGTTGCGCCACACCTCCACGCCGACCGCCTTTCCGATGGACGTCTCGGCAACGATCCGGGGCAAACGCCTCATTTCATCGACGATCTTATTATCAAATTTAAGAATTACGTCTCCAACTTTGATTTTGTGCTTCTCAGCGGGACCATTCTTTGCAAGCGCAGCAACGAGGGCGCCTGTCGCTTTTGCGAGGCCTAAACCCTGCGCGAGTTCCTCTGTAACTTTCTGGATTCGGACACCGAGCCAACCACGACGTGCCTTACCGAACTTTTGAAGTTGCTCGATAATCGGCCGCGCTAGATTGGCTGATATAGCAAAGCCGATCCCAACACTGCCGCCAGATGGGGAGAATATTGCGGTGTTTATGCCGATCACCTCGCCCTTCAGGTTGAACATCGGCCCACCAGAATTGCCACGGTTAATAGATGCATCTGTTTGAATAAAGTCATCGTACGGGCCCGAATTGATATCACGCTGGCTGGCAGATACGATTCCGGCGGTCACGGTGCCGCCTAAGCCAAAAGGGTTGCCGATCGCCACCACCCAATCGCCAACTCGCGTCCTACCGGAATCGCCAAACGGTACCGCGACCAGCGGGAATTCTGGCGTCACCTTAAGCAGCGCTAAGTCTGTTTTTGGGTCTCGCCCGATCAGCTTAGCTTTTAACCTCGTGTCATCATGAAGGGTGACGGTAATCTCATCGGCTTCCGAGAGCACGTGATTATTCGTCACAACGAGCCCGTTTTCGCTGATTACGAAGCCGGAGCCGAGAGAGGTTGCGCGACGCTGCGGTGTTCCACGGTGTTGGCGGTCAAAGAACTCCTTAAAAAAATCCTGAAACGGAGATCCTTCAGGAAACCTCGGCATTTGTGGCCCGCCCTTATCGGACTGCTTCCGAACCTGTGTCGTGGAAATATTAACAACGGCTGGTAGCAATCTTTCTGCCAGATCAGCAAAGCTGTCGGGCGCGCTCCGCGCTTGCGCTGGTGCTGAGACGAACGACAGCACGCCGATCAAAATCAGAACAAATGGGGTTGTTCGGATCGGAAACTTCACAGCTTTTCTCCTGTCGCTTTTATCTCGCTTTAGTCTTAACAACATCTCGTCGCTCGACGACGGCAAGCAACGCTGTATATCCTCAGTTCCTTACTAGCCAGATTATTCCGACCCCGATTGTCGCCGCCAACAGGCCGGCCCTACGTAGTAACGATGCCGGCATACGTTCGATTTGCAACGCCATCTTACGCATCCCCTCAGGAAACAAAGCGTACAGGCTCCCTTCCAAAACTAGAATTAAGGCAATTGCAACAATAAGTTCGTCCGGCACCATCTAGACTACCCGCCGCGGCTATTTGTCGATACTAGACTTCGCCCGGCTGCTGTCTCCTGGTAAATCGTTGAAAAACCGGAAGAACTCGCTATCGGGAGACAGAACCATCGTCGTGCCATCGCTGAGCGCCGCCTCATAGGCTTCCATTGACCGGTAGAATGCGAAAAATTCCGGATCTTGTCCAAAAGCGGAATTAAGTATCCTTGTCCTTTTGCCCTCCCCTTCACCGCGAAGGATTTGCGCCTTCCGTTGCGCTTCAGCAAGGATAACCGTTCGTTCGCGTTCGGCCTCCGCCTGAATACGCGCCTTAATTTCAGCACCCTCAGCTCGCAGCTTCGCGGCCTGTGCCACGCGTTGCGACCTCATCCGGTTATAAACCGATTCACTTGTCGTTGGTGGCAAATCGGTCCGGCCGATACGAACGTCAACGACGACAATACCAAAATCCTTGGCTTGCCGCTTAAGCTCGGTCGTAATCCTACTCATTACATCGTCGCGTTTCCCGGACAGCATGTCTGCGAGAAGCACTCGACCGACCTCAGCACGAACCGCCGAATTTAGAATACGGCCGAAGATATCGATGAAGTTTAGTTCCGTATCCGCTCGAAGCTTGAACCGCAGCGGCGAAACGATCCGGTAGCGGACAAAAGCATCCACGTTAATACGCTTTTGGTCTGCCAAGATGATTTCTTGAGCCGGAGGATCAAGGCTAAGAATACGCTTATCGTAATAGGTTGCCGTGCGCCAGGGCAACTTTGCGTGAAGCCCTGGGCGAGGCTCCTCATGCCGGGGCTGACCAAATTCGAGGATTAAGGCCTGCTGGGTCTGATGGACGGTGTATAAGGAACTGAAAGCGACTATTCCACCAATGATTACAACGATGCCAAGTACAATGAGCCTCAAATTTGTCATTGGTTAGCCTCCTTTGAACGCTTGCGAAGTTCCGGCAGCGGCAGGTACGGCACAACCCCGGCCCCGCCCTGACCCTTATCGACAATGACCTTTTCAGATCGGCTAAGCACATCCTGCATCCGCTCGAGATATAATCGGCGTGTAGTTACATCCTTGCCGGTCTTGTAAGCTTCATAGACTGATAGGAAACGTTTTGCCTCACCATCAGCCTCCTTGATAAGTCGTTCTCGATACGCCGCGGCCTGCTCAAGTTGCCGCGACGCTTCGCCCTTAGCCTTAGGCACTATATCGTTCCGATATGCTTCAGCCTCGTTCTGCTGGCGCTCTTTGTCTTGACGCGCACGCTGCACATCATTGAAGGCATCGATAACCTTCTGAGGCGGATCGACCTTCTGCATTTTTACATCGGCGATGAACACACCCGCCTTATAGTCGTCCATAATTCGTTGTAAAACGTCCCGGGTCCGGGATTCAACCTCTGTACGTTTCGTAGCCAGAACCTCTTCGAGAGGTGTCTGACCGACGATTTCGCGGATCGAACTCTCTGCCGCAAGCTTCACAGTCGACTCCGGATCGCGAATGTTAAACAGAAAATTCGGCGCATTCTTGATACGCCACTGCACGACGAAATCGATATCGATGATATTCTGATCTCCGGTCAGCATCAGGCTCTCCTCCGCAACGTCGCGGACATTGTCGCCGCGGCCGACGGATCCGAAGGACCGGAAACCGATATTGGTCTGGTTCGTCTTTTCGACGTTGGGCTTTTGCACGGAGCCGATAGGCCAGGGCGCCCAGAAGTTCAGGCCAGGCTGCGTGGTGTTGGCATACCGCCCGAAGAGCAATTCGATTCCGTTTTCGCCCGGCTGAACACGATACAAACCGCTGAGCATCCAAACGATCAAAACGAGCAACAGTCCGATTATAAACCCGCGCGGACCACCGAAACCTCCGGGAATGATGCCCTTTACTCGATTTTGTCCTTTGCGAATGAGTTCTTCTATATCGGCTGGGCCGCCTCCATTATCGCCGCCGCCGGATGGTTTGCCACCCCACGGACCCTGTCCACCGCCGTTACCGCCGCCCCAGGGGCCACCTCCGCCCCCGCCTTGCTGTTTCCATGGCATGACGTTAATCCCTATCTTTAGAAGTTATTTCGGACATATCTAATATCGACCGTAACTTAATTTCAAATTTTTGTCGCCGGAGCCTTTCGACCTGACCGCCGGCCTTATATGATAGCTGGACCGTGTGTGCAACGCGGGACGTTCTCATTCGTTATCGACATTGTGATCCTGCCGGAGAAGAAAAGCATGGCGCAGCCCACCGAATCCCAGGTTCAAGCTGCCTTGAGTGCCGTTAAAATACCGGATTCCAACCGGACCCTGGCCAAAGAAAATATAGTCACCGGAGTCGTCGTTAAAGACGGCCACGTCCAGTTTGCGCTTGAAATAGACCCTCAGAATGCGGAAATCATGGAACCGGTCCGAAAGGCCGCGGAAGACGCTGTCAGGGCGCTGGACGGCGTTCTGTCGGTCACAGCGGTTTTGACCGCCCATCGCGAAGCCCAACCGCAACAGGCTTCAACACAGCCGGGACAGCAGCGGCAGACCGAACTTCTTCCCCAAGTCAAAGCGATAATCGCGGTTGCGTCTGGAAAGGGCGGTGTGGGCAAGTCGACGACCGCTGCCAATCTAGCCGTTGCGTTCCGGGCATTGGGACTTCGAACGGCGATGCTTGACGCGGATATCTACGGCCCCTCGCTACCCACCATGATGGGCATAACCGGCCAACCGTCATCGCCAGACGGCAAGACCTTAATTCCAATGGAAGCGCACGGCATAACCTGTATGTCCATCGGTTTCCTTGTGCCACAGGACACTGCCATGATTTGGCGCGGCCCGATGGTTATGAGCGCGTTGGAACAGATGATGGGTGACGTCGACTGGGGGCCACAGGACGTCCTAGTGGTCGATATGCCTCCTGGCACCGGAGATGCACAACTGACTATGGCGCAGCGGGTACCACTCGCAGGCGCCGTGATCGTTTCAACACCTCAGGACCTATCGCTGATCGACGCCAAGAAGGGGCTTGCGATGTTCCGCAAGGTCGATGTGCCTGTTCTAGGTATCATCGAGAATATGAGCTACTTTCTCTGCCCGAGCTGTGGCGAAAGATCGGATATTTTCTCCCATGGCGGAGCGGCGCAGGCCGCAAATCAGATCGGCGTGGACTTCTTAGGCGAAATTCCGCTCGAAATGGCGATCAGAGAAGGGGGCGATAACGGAACGCCAATCGTCGCGGCATATCCTGACGGGCCCTATGCCAATGTCTATCGTTCCATCGCCGAGAATTTATGGGCCAAGGTAAGCAGCGGCGAATCCCAACCCGCGCCTCCGAGTATTTCGTTCGAATAACCGAAAGTTTCCGGACATGGGCTCCGCTGACATTCCGTTCCGTAAGGAAATGCAGTTCGAATACGGCGCTTCTCAGGAAGTTGCACCTGGCGTGCGGCGAGTTGTTGCCGAAAATCCCAGCGCGTTCACCCACGTCGGTACTAACACATACATCGTCGGCCGAGGAGAAGTGGCCGTTATTGATCCGGGGCCCATGCTGCAACAGCACGTGGATAACATTAAAGATGCAGTGAAGGGCGAGAGGGTTACCCATATTGTGGTCACTCATACACACATGGATCATTCGCCAGCATCGGAATGGCTGAAGAAATTGGTGGATGCCCCAGTTGTCGGTGCCTATCCGGACCCGCTGGAAAGTGGGCAGACGGTGGAGGCCCATCAGGAGGACTTCGCTCCGGACCAAGAGATTGTAGACGGCGACACAATTTCCGGCCCCGGTTGGACGCTCGAAGCCGTTCACACGCCCGGACATATGTCTAACCATCACTGTTTTTCCCTGAAGGAGCAAAAGCTGTTGTTTTCTGGCGATCACGTTATGGGCTGGAATACTACCATCGTCTCACCACCGGACGGCAATATGCGTGAATACCTGAACAGCCTGCGGGTTTGTCTGGGTCGCGATGATGATCTTTACCTGCCGGGACACGGTCCGGAAATCAAAAATACCAAGCCATTCGTCCGGGCTTATCTTAACCACAGGCTGATGCGTGAAAGGCAGATAGCCAAGCTTCTGGGCGAAGGCGTCGACACGATCCCGGAATTGGTCGGCCGCATGTATACCCATTTGCCCGGAAAAATGCATGGCGCCGCCGCGCGGTCGGTCTTGGCCCACATGGAACATATGGTCGAAACGGGTCGCGCCACTTGCGACGGAAACGTGGCTGCAGACTCAATTTTTGGGGCACGACCGTAGGAATTTTGGCGCCGCATCTCACCAACTGTGTTTTATAGGCCACCATGATGCCCGACCTCTATTTCCTCAAACGAGATGGAGCCAGCAAATGAACGACATCATCCGTCGAGGTCAGGGATGAATTTCGATCCTTGTGCCATCCGACACCATCGCCCAGACTTCATCCATTTCTCTGTTAGTCAGAGCGATACAGCCCTGCGTCCAGTCCAACTTGGGATGACCGACGTCCT
Organism: Pseudomonadota bacterium; assembly: GCA_036339975.1. Taxonomy (GTDB): domain Bacteria; phylum Pseudomonadota; class Alphaproteobacteria; order MPNO01; family UBA830; genus UBA830. The sequence continues at coordinate 11,419 of JAYYZV010000059.1, forward strand.
TTGCACTCCAATTCAAAGGTAGACCATGGATCATTATCTGTCCGCCGGGGTGAACACCGAGTTTGGCCGCTTGGGCCCGGTCCCGCGAGTTAGGGTAAGAAACATGTAGGGCCCGATAAAATTTTGAACGGTTAGAATCAACTCGATAATCGATCGTATATTGGCCTTCCGGGGTCCTAGCATCCCCTCTCTTAACCTTATGACCCTTCGGATACCGGCCGAGCGCGATACGATACACTTTGAGGACGTCATCACCTTTCATCAGTACCATCCGGCGTTCGCTTTTTAGTACCACCACCCGGTCAGCCTTGATCGCAGGTAACGTGGCGGCAAGAGATGAAACCAACCGAAAGGGCCCGTCGCTCATCAATGCCATTAGCAATGCCGCTGCAAAGAATACTCGCAAGTGCCCCCCAACTAGTGCCGTGGTTCCAGAAAATAGGCATAGACCAAGGCCTTTATAGATAGCGACTTTGCCCCATATTTCACGAAATTGTAATGCGTTCTAAAATCACGAAAGAATGATCATGGTCATCCCGTTCACCGGCGGCGTGCCATTCCCGGGATATTTCCTGCCAATTTGAAGAACTTATTGTTGGAAATGACACGTCACCAGCAATATCCGCATGTATCTCCGTAAGGTAGATTTTGTTCGCAAAATCCAGCGCCTCGGCATATAGAGCCGCGCCGCCGATAATCATCAGTTCAGCAGCACCCCGCTGTTTGATACAACTGATCAAGCATTTTAGGGATGCAAACACCTCAATCCCCTCCGCCGAGAACTCAGGGTTCCGGCTTATGACAAAATTGCAACGCCCCGGTAACGGCCGGCCAATGGACTCATATGTTTTTCGGCCCATCACAATTGGCTTGCCCAACGTGACGTCCTTGAAATACTTAAGGTCGCCAGAAACCTTCCAAGGCAGGCTCCCGTCACGCCCAATAATGCCATTTTCGGAAACTGCGACGATCAGCGAGATACGCAAGACCTCAGACCGCAACGGCGGCCGGAATATGTGGATGGAAGCGATATCCATCCAAGGTGAAATCCGCGTACTCAAAATTGAAAATATCGTCAACTTCCGCATTCAACGTCATTGTCGGCAACGGATAAGGGTCTCGCATCAACTGCTGGTCGGCCTGGGCTAGATGATTGGCGTAAATATGGGCGTCGCCCAAAGTATGAACAAATTCGCCAGGACGCAGCCCTGTCGCCTGAGCCATCATCATCGTCAGCAAAGCATAAGAAGCGATGTTGAAGGGAACGCCCAGAAAGATATCTGCACTGCGCTGGTAAAGCTGACAAGAAAGCCTGTCGCCCGCGACATAGAACTGAAAAAGGCAATGACAGGGCGGTAGGGCCATATCCTTTATTTGCGGAACGTTCCATGAACTCACGATCAACCGCCGGGAGTCGGGGTTGTTCTTGATCTGTTCAACTACGTTCGAGATCTGGTCAACCGCGGTACCGTCGCCAGCTGCCCATGACCGCCACTGAGCCCCATATACAGGGCCTAGATCGCCCTCTTGATTGGCCCATTCGTCCCAAATTGACACACCATTGGCGTTTAAATAGGCAATATTCGTATCGCCTCTCAAAAACCACAGCAATTCATAAATAACCGATTTCGTGTGAATTTTTTTTGTTGTGACCAGCGGAAAACCATCTTTCAGATCGAACCGCATCTGGTGGCCAAAAACGCTGTATGTACCAGTCCCCGTTCGGTCTTCCTTTCGAACGCCGTTTTGGCGGACGCGCCGCATGAGTTCAAGATATTGCTGCATAGCTTTCTTATTTTGTCGAATTTATAACGTAGAGACCCTAGAAGGTTCTCTTTAATTTAAGGCCGAATCACTCTATATTGATAGTGCTGGCTTGCCAGCTATGGCGATAAACGGCCTGTGTAATAAGCACAGTGGACCCGGGGGCAGTACCCGGCGCCTCCACCAATTTCTGATGTTGCCGGATTCCTATGGAAGCCGGGCTGCAGTGAGGGGGCGAAACAGGATCGACACGTGTCTAAAGACTTGCTTTTCGCCCGGTATGGTACCGCCGTTAGCGGGCCGTTTTTACAAGTGCCAATGATAACGATTTGGCCCTCGCTGCCTAATTATTAGGTAAGCGCGGTTGGGAGGGACACCGGGCAACAGAAGTCCCTCCACATTATTACTTCGCATTAACAACGCATCTCCAAATCAAATAAATTTGTCGTAAGAAAGTTCAAACCCATAATTATCGAAGGCGTAAAAAGACGCGCAGGCAATCGTTATAGGTAAAATTAGAATATTGATGACTGTATCGCTACCAATACATTGAAACACCAATAGCTTGCGGTTTGGACCCGCATGCCATATTAGTCCCGCCGCCATGTCTGAAGATTTAATGGATTATCAGGCTTTCGTTGAACGCGCGATGAAGGGTGTCGTGCGCGATGTTCTGTTGCAAGTCGCAGAAGAGGGATTGCCCGGCGAGCATCACCTCTACATTACCTTCCATACTGAACATGATGGCGTCGAGATCGCCGATCGTCTCATCGCCCAGTACCCGGACGAGATGACAATCATTCTCCAGCACCAGTTCTGGGGCCTTGAAATATCGGAAGACGCATTCGAGGTCACACTTAGCTTTTCGGGCAAGAATGAACGCCTTTATATCCCTTTTAATGCGGTCATAGGGTTTGCAGATCCATCCGTAAATTTTGGACTTCAATTCAAAACAACGTATGTGGATGATTCTAATGAAGACATGCCAGACTCAGCCGATTCCCGGCCACCGGAAGGGTTGTCCACGGAATTGGCAAAGAGCGACGATGCGAGAAAGAAAACTGCTGACGAAAAAGCCGATGGCGAGCAAAATATAGGCGAGGTTGTTGCGCTGGACGCTTTTCGCAAAAACAAGACCTGACAAATTCATACCGAGGCAATGCGGATCCTAACCGATGGCTGACGAGACCTTTCACGAGATGTTTCCACTCGGCGAAGACACCACAGAATACCGAAAGCTGACATCTGAATATGTTTCGGCGTCAGAGTTCGACGGAGAAGAAGTATTGGTTGTCGATCCAGAAGGCATAAAAATGCTGACAGCGCAGGCGTTCGGCGATATCGCGCACTACCTGAGGCCAGGCCACCTGCAGCAGCTCTCAGATATCCTTGAGGACGAAGAGGCATCCGATAACGACCGGTTCGTGGCACTAGACCTTCTCAAGAACGCCAATATCGCATCAGGCGGGATTTTACCCATGTGTCAGGACACCGGCACCGCAATCGTGATGGGTAAGAAAGGCCAGAACGTTTGGGTCCGAGGAAGTGATGAAACCGCGATTTCAGACGGCGTCCTTAAAACTTTCAAGGAACGCAATCTCCGGTACTCGAACGTTTCGCCGCTCTCTATGTTTCAAGAGGTCAATACTGGCAATAACCTGCCCGCGCAGATTGACATATATTCAACTGACGGTGACACCTACAAATTTCTGTTCATTGCTAAGGGCGGGGGATCGGCCAATAAGACATTTCTCTATCAGCAGACCCCCGCAGTGCTGAACGAAGAAAGAATGATTGCGTTCCTCGATGAAAAAATCCGGACCCTCGGAACAGCAGCCTGCCCACCTTACCATCTTGCGATCGTCATCGGCGGCACATCTGCGGAACTTAATTTAAAGACAGTAAAGCTGGCGAGCACACGCTATCTCGACGGGCTCCCAAACCATGGTAACGAGTTCGGACAGGCCTACCGCGACGTCGAAATGGAAGATCAAATTCTGGGGTTAACGAGGACGATGGGAATTGGCGCCCAGTTCGGCGGCAAGTATTTCTGCCATGACGTTCGCGTAATTCGCCTGCCACGGCACGGTGCAAGCGTTCCGATCGGCTTAGGGGTCTCCTGCTCTGCGGATAGACAAGCACTGGGTAAGATTACGAAGGAAGGCATCTTTATCGAGCAGTTGGAGATGAATCCGGCAAAATACATGCCGGATGTCGAAACTTCGGACCTCGAGGAAGAAGTCGTTGAGATCGACCTAACGCTGCCAATGGATGAAATCCGGAAGGTTCTGAGTTGCTGCACTGTAAAGACACGCCTGTCGCTGACAGGGCCTATGATCGTCGCACGCGATGCAGCGCACGCCAAAATCAAGGAACGGCTGGACTCCGGCGAGCCTATGCCCAGACATTTTCGCGACCATGCCATCTATTATGCGGGGCCCGCCAAGACACCGGAAGGATACGCATCCGGCTCCTTCGGTCCGACAACCGCTGGGCGGATGGATTCTTACGTCGCCGAATTTCAAGCCAAGGGCGGTTCATATGTTATGTTGGCCAAAGGCAACCGGTCCAAACAAGTTACAAACGCTTGCAAAGAACACGGGGGCTTCTATCTCGGTTCGATCGGCGGGCCAGCGGCGCGGCTAGCGCAGGACTGTATCAAGAAGGTCGAATGCGTCGAGTACCCTGAACTCGGCATGGAAGCCATCTGGCAGATTGAAGTTGAGAATTTCCCTGCGTTCATTGTGGTTGACGACAAGGGCAACGATTTTTTCGCCCAAATTTGAGTCTTACCCATGGAGGTGCTGCCCGATTTGATCGAACCAGACCTGACGACGCTTTTCTGCGGATCGGCAGCCAGCTCAGCGTCCGCCCGCTACGAAGCATACTACGCCGGCCCCGGCAACCGGTTCTGGCTTGTCCTTCAGGAAACGGGCCTCACCCCAAGACTATTCGCACCACCAGAATTTCCCCGCCTTTCAGCGCTGGGGATTGGACTGACCGACCTTGCAAAGAACGAAACCGGCGCGGATAGGGATTTTTCCACTAGTTCTTATGATTGCTCCGGTCTACGAAAAAAAATCGATAAAGCTTCACCGGCAATTATAGCCTTTACTGGAAAGCGACCTGCCAGCATTTTCCTTATGCGTTCGCTCGGCATCGGAACCGAGGACTATGGAGAACAAAGTGCGCGGCTCGGACAAACTAGAATATTCGTCTTACCGTCACCGTCAGGCGCCGCGAGACGTTGGTGGTCTCCGGAACCATGGCATAGTCTGGCCGCAACACACCGTGAAATTAGAGACATGATATGAAATTCTGC
>JAYYZV010000060.1:0-7409 GCA_036339975.1 Pseudomonadota bacterium
GAGGCTGTTCCGCCTGTCCAGGCAGAGGACCTACTAGGCCTAAACCCCGAAGTTGTGCGCAGTACTATCCTCGCGCTCGGTTGCAATGACGGCGCTGCGATAAGAGGGATTATCTCACCGTTACATACCGCGGAGGTGGCGGACCTGATCGAAATGCTCAGGGGCCCGATGCGAACCCAACTGATCGAATTTCTTCGACCGAAATTCGACCCAGAGATTCTGACTGAACTGGACGAGATGATACGGGACGAAGTCGCGGCGCAGCTTGGCACCGATACGATCGCCAAGGCGATTGCAACTCTAGACTCCGACGATGCCCTGAACCTTATTTCGACGTTAGAAGAGACTAAGCAGCGAAGCGTACTGCATGCAATTTCTTATGCGCTCAGATCGATGCTGGAAGAGGGGCTGGCATTTCCTGAAGAGAGTGCCGGCCGGCTTATGCAACGAGAGTTTGTCGCGGTGCCTTCCTTTTGGAACGTCGGTGAAGTTATCGATTTTCTGAGAGAAAGTGACGATTTGCCCGATGATTTTTACGACATTTTCGTTGTCGACCCGCGGCACCGACTGATTGGTTACGTCGCGCTTAGCCATATTCTCCGGACCAAAAGACCGGTCGCAATCAGTGAGGTAATGCTAAGCGAGTTCGTCTCGGTTCCGGTCAATATGGACCAAGAGGAAGTAGCGTACGTGTTCGCCCAGCAAGATTTGATCTCGGCGCCAGTAGTCGATAATTTTGAGCGGCTGATAGGCGTTATCACCGTCGACGACATTGTTGACGTCATCCAGCAGGAAGCCGAAGAGGACATCATGCGTCTTGGTGGCGTTCATGAGGACGATCTGTATGCCGCGGTCTTCGAGACCGGTAAATCCCGATTTTCGTGGCTTTTCGTCAATCTGCTGACCGCGATCATGGCGTCGTTGGTCATCGGCTTGTTCCAAGGGACTATCGAGCAGGTGGTTATGCTCGCTGTGCTTATGCCAATAGCGGCGTCGATGGGTGGTAACGCCGGGACTCAGACGTTAACGGTTGCCGTTCGCGCGATTGCAACGAAAGAACTCACTCCGGCTAATGCTTTGCGCGTTTTGTCTAAAGAAATACTCGTAGGGACGTTTAACGGGATTCTTTTTGCATTAATTATCGGAGTTATTGCTTGGGTCTGGGCGGGAAGTATTGCGATCGCCATTGTTATGTCGGTCGCGATTATCATTACGATGGTTATTGCGGGTTTAGCTGGCGCGGCTATCCCCTTTGGCTTGTCTCGTACTCGCTTTGATCCGGCAATCGCGTCCGGCGTATTCTTAACGACCGTCACCGATGTAGTGGCTTTCGTGGCGTTTGTTGGGCTTGGTGCCTGGTTTTTAATTTAATTGGTTGTGCGCGTGAAAAGTGTTCGATGTTCTGACCGGCGCTTGTCGATATGCTACGCCTCCGGTTTTGGACAGAGAAAAAGAGGACGGGCGCAAGGTCGTATTCGCTTTGTGGGCTAAAAATCTCGGTTGGCTCCAAGGCCTAGTTCCTACTTTTCCACAACTTTCCTGCACCTTCAGCGTGGACAGCTCTTAAACGCAGGTTATGCTTCCGCTATGACCGTCCACTTGATCAAGCTCGCTGTCGGCATTGACAGCTTCGCTCTATTGGTTAGAAGGCAAGAGTTTCGTCTTGCTCAGGCAGCTAAGTCAGACGATTCCCAGCTCCGGCATTGGACAAGATCAACCCCGAGGCGGGCCGAGGAAATTCTTGATGGGGGATCGATATACTGGGTAATAAAACGGGCGGTTTGCGCCCGGCAGCGTATTATCGACATCGACAAGATAGTCGATCAAAAAGGCTTATCGCGTTGCGCCTTGATTCTTGACCCAGAACTGGTCCCTGTACGGGCTCGTGCATGTCGACCTTTTCAGGGCTGGAGATATTTGGAACAGAAAGATGCACCCGAAGACGCACTTGGAATTTCCGACGATGTCGGCAAACTCCCGGCGAAAATGGCGGAAGAGTTGCGTTCTATGGGCTTGCTATAGTGGGGCCGTCTAGCTTTTTAAAAGTTTCTGAAGTTTAACATCCGGATCGGCGAGTTCGGATGCGTTGAAAATTTTTCCCGACATCATCATGCGCCTGGTAAACCTGAGGTCGCGGGGATTATTGATTGCCGCGGCGCCTTCCAGCTTTCCGTCCCTGAGATAGAATTCCACGAATTCCCCCGCGTCACGGTCGCCACGCACGGCTATTTCGTTCCAGTCTTCCGGGAGCCCCATCATCTGTATGTTGGTGCCATATTGGTCCGACCAGAACCAAGGAATTTCGGCATAGGTATCTCGACCTCCCAACATAGCCTTGGCCGCGCAGATCGCTTGGTTCTGCGCGTTCTCCCAAGACTCTAGCCGCAAGCGTCGGCCAAGCAGAGAGTTGGGATGGCTGGCGTTATCGCCGGCGGCATAAATATCCGGGTGAGAGGTCCGACTTCTTTCATCGACGACGATGCCGTTGTCAGTGTCTAAGCCGGCATCGGCCGCGAGTTCGACATTCGGCGTCAAGCCAATGCCCACGATGGCAACGTCGCAGGCGATCGTCGAACCATCCGACATGACCGCGTGTTGAAGCCTACCATTTCCGTTGAAATGATTGAGGGACATGCCGTACCGGATATCAACACCGTTTCGGACGTGCAGTTCGTGAACCCACTGCGACATATCCGGTGTTAGCGCGCGGGCACAGACCCGGTCGGCCAACTCGACGACGATGGTTGGTGCGCCTTGTTTGCGGGCGGCGGCGGCGACCTCTAGCCCAATCCAGCCGGCGCCGATAACCAGCACGGTTGCGTCGGGTGTAATTTGTGTGCGAATTGCTTCCGCATCTTCTACCGTGCGCAGCGTGAATACACCCGCAAGATCGGCGCCCTCGACCGGCAATGTAGTTGGCCGTCCGCCTGTCGCGATCATAAGCTTGTCCCACTGGACCTTTTCACCACCCTCCAAAGTTAGCTCATGGGCGTTGGGCGTTATTTTTTTTACCCGGACTCCTAGACGCATCTCGATGTTCGCTTCGTCGAGAGTTTCGGCCGGCCAAAGAAGGCACGACTCTTTTTCGGCTTCGCCCAGCAAGACTTCCTTGGACAGAGGAGGGCGTTCGTACGGCGGAAAATTCTCATCGCCGATAAGTATTATGCGACCGTCGAATCCTTCGTCGCGTAGCGTCTTGGCTGTCCACCCGCCAGCTTGGCCAGCTCCAATTACGACAAATGTCGGTTCTGAGACCATCGGACCGTTCGTCTGTCAGCCGTTTGGCAAGCCGACGAAAATGTCGTCGCCTTCGATTTTAATTTCATAGGTTTCGAGGTCTACCGTTGCGGGCGGCGTTTCCGCCTTGCCAGTCTTCACATTGAACTGCGCACCGTGCAAGGGACATTCTAGGCATTCTCCTTCCAGATATCCGTCGGCCATTGAGGCGTAGGCATGGCTACAGATATCGTCCATCGCGAAGAATTCGCCGCCAAGGTTGATGATCGCGACTTCTTTTCCCTCGATGATAACCTGGATAGCTTCATCTTCGTCCAGTTGATCTTTCTTGAGGGCGTTGTGGAACGTTACGTCACTCATAATAAAATCCGTTCATTTGTTGTAGTTTGGTGCAAATCGGAGAAGCTGCGAGGAGTTTACAAAACGGCTCGCACCGCCTCAACAGGTAAGCATGGAAAATCCGCTTTATACTCTTTCGTTCTCTATTGGGTTTGAAAGGACCCCGACTCCGGAAACTTCGACTTCGACCGTATCTCCATCTCGAAGCCAAGTTGGCGGAGTGAGCCGAGCGCCCGATCCAGTCGGTGTGCCTGTCGATATGATATCCCCTGGCTCAAGAACGTTCCAAGTAGATGCATAGGAGATTAGGTACGAGAAATCATAAAGGATGTTAGAGATTGTATCGTCTTGCCGGACCTCTCCATTGACCCGCGTGGTCACCCTCATGTCGCCGTATCCATCGCTGAATTCGTCGGCGGTGACCAGCCATGGCCCGACTGCCCCACACCGGTAAAAATTTTTGCCCTGAGTGATATTAATTTTGCCGTGACGCATCCAGTCACGAATGCACCCTTCATTCAGGCAAGTGACGGCGCCAATATGTTCTAGTGCCTTTTCTCGCGGAATACGTCGCCCCGCTTTGCCGATGACAAGCGCGATTTCACCTTCATAGTCTAGCTGTTCGGATTCGGGCGGCACCAGCATCGCCTGATTGTGCGCCGCCAATGTTTCCGGCGTGCGTAGAAAGATATTTGGATAATCACCCCTTATCGAATTTCCGTACTCAGCGTCGCGGTCCCCGTAATTGATGCCAACGCAGACGATCTTTCCCGGGTATTGGATTGGACGTCGGTATTCGATGTCGGATATGACGTAGTCTGCTTCGGCGCCTTTGATCGCTCGGGAAACTTCGGTCAATGCGGACGGCCCAAGTAGGTCGATTAGGCCGCATGCCTTTGAAAGTCGAGGCCCGAGATCAAAAACGCTTTTACCGTCGATTAGTCCGAACGATGTTTGCCCGTCGGCGCCAAAGGTAGCTAGTTTCATTTCTAGGGATATCCCGCTATTTTCACATGCACGCTGTCATAGCGGCGTGAGTCCATTACTCGCTGCACTAGCCCGTCGCAAACAAACTGTGGAGGTGGGTCAGATGTTTCGACATTTCGTCAGCTGCTCCCGCGGCATCCCGACATCGAAGCCGCGCTAAGAACCGTCGGCGCGATGCGATAACGTCCGCTGTGTCTTCGGCTGAAATGGGCCGGTGCACTTGGCGTAATAAATCCATTAGGACGCGCATCAGGAGTATGAGAACAGGATTGCCGGTACATTCCCCTAACAGGACATGAAAACCTATATTGAGCTCCGTTTTGGCATCCATATCGCCTTTGCGGGTGAATTCTTCTACTGCGTCGATATTTTCTTCCATCCGGACGAGGTCGGCCTCTGTTGCCCGTTCGACCGCCGCCTTTACGATAGCGGTTTCGATCAGAAGGCGTGCATCGGTAATATCCGTCAGTTGCACGCCACTTAAATGGAGTAGATCGTCAATCGACTGGGCGACAGCCTCCGGGTCGCCGTCGGTTATGAAAGCGCCGCCACGCGCACCTTTTTGTAACGATATCAGCCCGGCGTGCTCGAGCGCACGCAACGCCTCTCGGACGGCGTTTCTGCTGGTTCCAAACTGCTCCGCAAGGGTCCGTTCTGGCGGTAACTTATCCCCTGATTTGATTGCTCCGCTGCGGACTTGCTCGCGGATTTGATCACCGATCACCTCGAAAGTGCGGCGGGTGCGAGCGGGACTAAAGGGGGCCATGAAGTGGGGGTCTTCCGTTGGGTTGACTCAATTGGTTTAATGGTAGTACCAATATCCTTCTGACGCAAATTAATTACCGCAGGGCGCGGCGTCCGGTGGTGGTTGTTAAACCGACATACGGGGGAAGTATGGATCAAGCTCAAACCCGGAATATCGAATGGCCGGACGATGGCGTTAGCCGCATCCCATACCAGATCTATACCGACCCATATAACTACGAAGACGAACAGAAACGTATTTTCCGTGGCCCGATCTGGAGCTTCGTCGGGACCGCAGAGGAGATCGCCAATCCCGGCGATTACCAGACGACATATATCGGCGATACGCCGGTTGTGGTGTTACGCGATATGGAGAGGGAGGTTCAGGTCATCGTGAACCGGTGCGCACACCGGGGAAATCTTGTCTGTATAAATCGCGAGGGCAATACGGAGGATCTGACGTGCGTCTATCACAATTGGCGTTACGATCTGCAGGGTAATCTAAAAAGCGTAGCGTTTGGCAAAGGTGTTGGAAAATCCGGTGGAATGCCGGACGATTTCAATCGTTCCGATCACGGTTTGCAGCGTCTAAAATGCGCTGTGTACCAGGGACTGATTTTTGCGACATTTTCCGACGACGTTGCACCACTAACCGACTGGCTCGGTGAGGAAATGGTAGAAAACATCGACCGCGTTGTCGGTCGCGGTATGGTGCTTCTGGGGACCTACAGCCAGTACATGCCCAATAACTGGAAACTTTATATGGAGAACGTGCGTGATTCATATCACGCCAGCATACTTCACATGTTCCAAGCGACATTCCGCCTTAACCGCCTATCCATGAAGGGTGGTATCAAACTGTCTGATAACGGCTGGCATCACATCAGTTACTCCATTGCTGAAACCGATCGCGAGGAAGACCAATACAACGCCAAAAAACTTCGGGCCGTCATGGACGGCTATGAGCTTGCTGATCCTACTCTTGTTCAAGGGTGGCGCGAATTCGATTGTGGCACCACCTTAGCGATCCAATCGACGTATCCTAATTTCGTGATCCAACAGATTTCTAATTCGCTGGCGTTGCGGCTGTGTCTGCCCAAAGGACCCGAGGAGTGCGAGCTTCTGTGGTGGGTGTTTGGAACCCCTCAAGATACGGAGGAACAGCAGGAAATCCGAATTAAGCAGTCTAACATGATCGGCCCGGGTGGTGTCATCTCGATGGAAGACGGCGTAGTTGGCGGATGGATTCAACGCGGCACCAAGCGCGACCAGGAAAAGACCACCATCGTTGAGATGGGTGGGCGGGATGTCGCCCCGAGCGCGGAAGGCCGGGCTACTGAAGTGTCGATCCGCGGGTTCTGGCAGGGATACCGAGATTGTATGGGGCTTTGACTATGGACGGATCGGCAAACATGGGTGCCGATGTGCGCCGAAAAATTGAAGATCTGATTGCAGATTATGCCCACGCGGTCGATGATGACCGGCTGGAGGAATGGCCCGATTTTTTTACCGAGGACTGTTCTTATCGCATCATAAACCGACAAAATTACGCCAAGGGCCGGCGTGTCGGTATCATGGACTGTTCCAGCAAGGGGATGTTGCGAGACCGAATCCTAGCGCTCCGCGAGGCGAATGTTTACGAACCGCATTGTTATCGGCACTTACAATCCGGCATCCGGATAGTCACAAACGACGGCGGTGTTTATAAGGTGGAAACGTCTTTTGTGATCGTTCGTACGATGCAGGAAGGGGATATGTCACTTTTCTGTACGGGTAAATTCGTTGATGAGATTGTGGTCGACGGCGATACTCCGCTTTTTCGGAAAAGACTGGTTGTCACTGATTCCAATCGCATTCATACCCTGATTGTCATTCCCATCTGAGGATTTATGCCCGTGACATCGAAGCCCCGCGTTGGCATCGCAATAGGCGATCCGGCCGGTATCGGTCCGGAGATTGCGATAAAGGCGTCGCTTAACCGAGACGTCTGCGATATCTGCGAGCCCGTGATCGTCGGAGACTACGAAGTGCTCGCGCGTTATGCCCATACGATCCGTAAGCCCCCTCCTGAAAACGTTATAGATGTGGGTGCGGTTAACGTG
>JAYYZV010000061.1:0-54496 GCA_036339975.1 Pseudomonadota bacterium
CGACGACAGGCACTAACGGTTCCAGAACACCTTTCTTTGGCGTTTGTGAAAGCTAACAAGCCCAAGCCAGCCAATAACCGTATTAATTTCAGCCTTGAGTAGCTCGATTTATATTCGGCTCCGACGACTTCGCGCGACGTGGAAAATATGCTAGCGCTTCCCCCCCACCTTGATCACCGGTTTTCAACCGGCATTCTGCCTTTCACGGGCAATTATTCGAATTTAATTTACTCTAACGAGCCAATCTCGTGCTGGCCACACTGAATTTCAAAATAAATTTTACGCATAAAATTTCACAAAACATTTCCGCATAGAGGCGCCCGGGGTTTGGAAGAAGACGTATTCGCCCTTTATGTTTTTCGTCAGCAGCCATAACAAATGCACCTAAAATAGGGTGTCGATGCATTTCTACTCTTCACGTGCACAAGCAGTATTCTCCAGCGAATATAGAGAGCGCATCAATTAATTTAAAATCGTTATAAAAACATCGGCCTCGCCGTTATCGGGATTCCGGATTGATGGGAGTTTATTGATTTGTTTTTCGTTAATTTTCGGGCTCGAAAACTATTTCCATATTATTACAGTTAATACCTCCGCCAATATTATGCTCAACGAACATCGAGATAAGGCGCTAAGTGTATGAAATTGTTGGAGTTCCAAGCCATGCGACAGGAAGTTAATTGGATCTATCCAATTTCGACTAAAAATAGGTTAGGATTACAATGTAAACAGGATAAAGGGACAAAACGATATGAAACGCTTCTCACTTATGATTGCGGCAGCAACGCTGATATCAGGCGTGGCTTCTGCCGGGACACTAGACGACGTTAAGAAACGCGGTGTCCTACAATGTGGAATAAATACCGGGCTCGCCGGCTTTGCTTACACAGACGACAATGGAAAATGGGCTGGATTTGACGTCGCCTATTGCAGAGCGCTAGCTGCTGCGGTCCTCGGAAACCCAGACAAAGTAAAATACGTAAACCTCACAGGCAAAAATAGATTTCCTGCTCTTGCGTCTGGTGAAATTGATGTCCTTTCAAGGAATACTACTTGGACATTTTCTCGCGACGTAAAGCTTGGATTCACTTTTATTGGGGTAAGCTATTACGACGGTCAAGGTTTCATTGGACGGAAAAAGCTTGGCGTTAAAAGCGCTAAGGAATTAGATGGCGCATCTATCTGCATTCAAACAGGTACTACGACCGAACTTAACCTCGCCGATTTCTTTCGGGTAAATAAAATCAAATACGAGCCAGTACCGATTGAAACGAATGAAGAAGCCCGCAAGGCGTACCTAGCTGAGCGTTGCGACGTATATACAACCGACGCCTCTGGTCTTGCAGCGACAAAATCAACATTTGCCGACGCTGCTAACCACATGGTTTTTCCGGAAATTATTTCGAAGGAACCACTAGGTCCTTTGGTGAGACAGGGCGATGATGCCTGGGCGGATATTGCCCGCTGGACGCTGAATGCCCTCATCAACGCTGAAGAATACGGCGTTACCAGGGCCAACATTGGTAGTATGTTGAACGGAACAAAAAATCCTGAGATCAATCGTATGCTTGGCACCGAGGGCAGCCTCGGCGAAATGCTTGGCCTCCCGAAAGATTGGGCAGTTAAGGCGCTGCTAGCGGGCGGAAACTATGGTGAGATCTTCGAACGTTATCTTGGAGAAAAGACGCCGCTTGGCCTATCTCGCGGTTTGAATGCGCTTTGGAGTAACGGTGGAATATTGTACGCACCACCAATGCGTTAATTTTTACGGGGCTGCCTATACCTATATGCAGCCCCGTTTTTCTCAAAATTAAACAAACTGGCAGATCACTAAAATGCTAGGAAGTCTGCCCCAATGATCGACCGTATAACCTTTCGTAACATATGGTTCGACAGACGGGGCCGAGGATACCTACTGCAACTCCTCGTACTATTCTGCGTTGCAGCTTTCTTGGCTGTTATAGCCACAAATACAATCGCTAACTTGCAAAGAGCAGGTCTTACGTCTGGTTTCGGGTTTCTCGACGATCAGGCTTTTTTCGACATTAACCAGCGTCTAATTGAATACACCTCGCAGTCTTCCTTCGGAAGGGCTCTAATTGTTGGTCTTTTAAACACTGTTCTGGTTTCAAGCCTTGGAATAATAACCGCCACTTTAATTGGTTTTATTGCAGGAATACTGAGGCTTTCAAATAACTGGCTTGTTAGTCGACTTATCACGTCTTACGTAGAGATCACACGAAATGTGCCACTTCTGCTGCAGATCATTCTTTGGTGGGCGATTTTAACAAGCCTGCCAAAAGTTCGAGAGAGTATGTCTATCTTTGGTGCATTCTTCCTGAACAATCGCGGATTACGCGCACCATCCCCAAATTTTGAAGCTCCATTTCTATGGGTATGCGTTGCGGTATTGTTTTGCTTATTCGTCACAGTGGCTATCTCTATTTGGTCGCGCCGGCGGCAAAAACTTACTGGGAAGACCTTTCCTGTGGTCCTTTCTGGCCTATTCCTTCTGGTCATCGTACCGATCTTTGTTTTCAACCTATTAGGCCAACCGATCAGCTGGGATATACCCGCAAGGACACGTTTCAATTTTCGAGGCGGGTTCAATATTACTCCCGAACTACTTGCGCTTTGGATTGCCCTTGCCACATACACGGGAGCTTTCATCTCTGAAATTGTAAGAGCAGGCATTCTTTCCGTCAGTACCGGACAGTCTGAAGCGGCTCTATCGCTCGGCCTTCGGAAAAATCAGACAATGCGCTTGATAATTATACCTCAAGCACTCCGCGTGATTATCCCACCGTTGACAAGTCAGTATTTAAATTTGACGAAAAATTCATCGTTGGCGATCGCAATCGGCTATCAGGATCTCGTCTCTATTGGCGGGACTATTCTTAACCAAAGCGGGCACGCTCTTGAAGTCGTCGCAATCTGGATGGTTGTATACCTCAGCCTCAGTTTAGCCACCTCGGCGTTTATGAACTGGTATAACAAGCGAATATCGTTGGTGGAACGCTGATCATGAGTGCTTCGAGCGATACAATTAAGCAGTACAAAGAGGCCCGCCCGCCCCCTATTGCATCGACAGGGATTATAGGCTGGCTGCGCCAGAATCTCTTTTCGAGCATGTCAAATACGGCTTTAACTCTCGTCGCCATTTATCTTCTCACGCTGGCAATACCGGCAATTTTGGACTGGGTGTTTCTAAGCTCCCAAATTTCTGGGGACACCAGGTTTGACTGTAAAGTGGAGGGAGCTTGCTGGGCCTGGATAGATCAACGCTTTGGACAATTTCTGTTCGGGTTTTACCCGGCCGGCGAAAGATGGCGAGTTGTAATCGCTTTTATACTTTTATTCCCGGCGCTCATTCCTTGGTTAACCCACGGCACACCAGGGCAACGTTACCTTCGATGGTTTTCGGTTGCTTACCCAGTGATTGCCACCATTTTGTTGGCGGGGGGATTTGGCCTTCAGGAAGTCCCAACGGACAAGTTTGGTGGGTTTATGCTAAATTTGATTGTGGGGCTTTCCGGGATTGTTCTGTCCCTCCCGGTTGGAATACTGCTAGCCCTCGGTAGGCAGTCAAAATTACCGCTGATCAGGTGGTTCTCAATCGGCTTCATCGAAGCTGTCAGAGGTGTTCCTCTGATAACGTTGTTGTTCGTATCCAATATCCTCTTACCAATTTTCCTACCGCCGGATGTGACACTGGATTCGATCATTCGCGTTATCATAATGGTCACGGCTTTTGCCTCCGCTTACATGGCGGAGGTCATTCGAGGGGGGCTGCAGGCAATACCTTCAGGTCAATACGAAGCCGCACACGCAATGGGTTTAAATTACTGGAAATCGATGCGACTAATTATACTTCCTCAAGCCCTGAGAATATCAATTCCCGGCATCGTCAATACATTTACAGGGCTCTTTAAAGATACGACGCTGGTGATCGTAATCGGTCTTTTTGATATCCTTGGAATTGCTAACGCAATGGTTTCCAACCCTGACTGGCTTGGGTTATCGACCGAGACTTATGTTTTTGTTGCAGTGTTCTTTTTCGCGGTTTGTTTTTCGATGTCACGTTACTCGATGTGGCTAGAACGACGCCTAGGCAAGCAACGGCATTAGGAGGCCAGATCGTGAACAATTCTGAATCAAATAAATCAAACAATCGTCGCCCAGTTATAGACATTGAAGGGCTCAATAAATGGTTCGGTTCATTCCATGTGTTGCGGGACATATCACTATCTGTAGAACAGGGTGAAAAAATAGTCATTTGCGGTCCCTCGGGAAGTGGCAAATCGACACTGATACGTTGTATCAATTTTTTAGAGGAACATCAGGAAGGACAGATAGTTGTTGATGGCATCGAGTTAACTGGGGATTTAAAAAACATTGATGCTGTGCGTAGAGAGGTTGGAATGGTTTTTCAATCATTCAATCTATTTCCCCACCTATCTGTCATTGAAAATTGTACACTGGCGCCAATCTGGGTCCGAAAGACGCCACATGCAGAAGCAGAAGAACTCGCAATGGAGTATCTCGAGCGGGTAAAAATTCCAGAACAGGCTCACAAGTATCCTGGACAGTTATCTGGAGGACAACAGCAAAGGGTCGCTATCGCGCGTTCCTTGTGCATGAAGCCCAAAATAATGTTGTTCGATGAACCCACTTCAGCTCTTGATCCAGAGATGATCAAGGAAGTCTTGGACGTTATGGTCGACCTAGCGGATTCGGGGATGACAATGCTTGTTGTCACCCATGAAATGGGTTTCGCAGCACAAGTCGCTGATCAAGTTATTTTTATGGATGAAGGTCAGATTGTTGAGCAAAACACACCTGATGAGTTTTTCGAGAACCCTCAATCCGACCGGACAAAACTGTTTTTAAGCCAAATACTTAGCCATTGAATTTTTTTATTTGTTTGGTTTATTTGTCGGCGCTAATGACGTTAATGCTTACCCCGCATAACTCAGGAAAGTGAATAATATGGGGTGGGCGGGTAAACGCTAGCTTGGACCGCAAACGACGTTGACCAGCGCCTGGCGCTTTTCGCCGGTCACGACATCCACGGCTTTATCCAGTGTATCCATCAAATCTCTCGGTTCGGTAACCCGAAACCCTGCGCCTCCCGAGACTTCGACTGCCTTTTCGTAGTGCTGATCAACCGTGAAATGCGTTAACGGTTGGCGGTTTGCCTTAGCGGCGTATCCTTCTGGCTCCAGCCCTAGCGTGGACCTGTGTACAGCCTGCCAATGCTGGTTGTTGAACACTATCCAAAGGATAGGCAAATTCTGTTCGGCAGCCACGTAATGACATGACACCGGCACATTGAACATATAGGCCCCGTCGCCCTCCGTACCGATGACCAACTTATCCGGAGCAGCGAGTTGGGCGCCCAGCGCAACGCCCAGTCCGTGCCCCAGACCTGACGCCGCCCCGGCATTCAGCATCGTCCCCGGACGGTCGGTATCGATGTATTGCTGCATCAGCGGTGATTCCCGGACCATTATCGTATCCGGTTCGCGGAGTTCGTTGAGGCAGTGGGACAAAAATGCCGGGCTTATTGGCGATTGTTCCTTTTCAGCACTTAGCTTCGCCTCCCATTCATCTTCCAGTTTCTCGTGCGCCCTCGTAATGCGGTCTCTTCGGGTAGAGATTTTATCCGAAGCCGTTTTTTCAAATTGTGACATGGCGGGAATTAAGGCGCGAAAACCGATATCCGCCGGGCAGGTCAATGAAATGTCGGCCGGAAACCCCCGGACTGGGACCATCGTATACATCGGGTCCGCCGCGATATGAACTACCTTGCAATCGTCAGGCGGCGTCACCTGCGAAGGCAGCCACGGCACCACCGTATCGAACACGATAATTACATCGGCGTCGGCGACATAGGGATTAGGATTATAACCGGCATGCATCGGATGGCGTGGTGACATCGCGGTGGCACGGTTACGGTACTCGACAACCGGGATAGCAAACCTCTCCGCAAGGTCCGACAGCGGCACCATAACCCCTGGATTACGCCCCCCCCAATTGGTGATCATGACCGGTCGCTCGGCATTTGCCAGCAGAGATGCGACCTCGTCCACCATATTGGGGTCGGGCCACGGTGGCGAGGCCGGCTGAACGCGGTTCGGGGAGTCAAAACTGAACTCGTCCATTTTGATGGATAGCACCTCCCGCGGTAACGACAAATATACGGGCCCACGAGGCTCACTCATCGCTACCGACAGCGCGCGGTCGACTATCCCGGCGACCTGTTCGCCATTGCGTAGCTCGTAATCCCATTTGACAGCTTCGCGCGTCATTGCCGCTTGATCGTACATCTCCTGTGTCCAATGGATATCGAGACTGCGATGTCCCTTAAGGGTATCTTCGTTCGTCGGCGTGCGTCCCGCCGTGAACAGCATCGGAATATACCCCCGTGCCGCATTCAGCAGTCCGTTCATACCATTTGCGGTACCTACGTTGACGTGCATCATCGTCATCTGCGGCCGGCCAGAAATCATATAATGGCCAATGGCCATGTGCTGGGCGGTGTTCTCGTGTGGGCAAGTCACAGGCTCGGGTATTGGCGTACCCAGGGCCTGAGCTTTCGCAAGCGCCTCAATCAACGGCGCGAAATCAGTCCCTGCATTAGCAAAAAGGTAGTCGACACCACGGTCTGCCAACACCGATAGATAAGCGTCGGCTACGGTGCAATCTTTCAACGTCTTCTTCGGCACGTTTCACCCCCAACCTTATAAATTGTCGCAAAGCATGCCTCTTTGGAGACTTGATGGCAAAATCTGTCGACTTTGCTCTCACGGCGCAAACCAATAACTCAGATCGAATATCGGACCACCCAGGAGACGATGCAGGTCCTGTACAAACATTATTCCGCGAGCCTTCTATAGTCCGCCGGCCGGAATTTTGGGTTGTCCCTAGTCTTCGTCCTCTCCCCTTAAGGTCCTGACCTCGGTATTCATGGTCAGGTCGCTGCGGCGACGCTGTGCAATAATTTCGCCGGTCTTGAAATAGTCGCTCTCGACGGCACGCTGAGCCATCACATCGAACTCCTCTTCCCATTCTCCCAGAGAATAGCCATGCCATGGCACTTGAGGCTTGAGTTCGGGAAGTCCAAGTTCATCCCAGATCTCCTTAGCATTTTCCATATATTCCTTTTTCGGAAGAGAGATCGGCGGAAAATCCTCCTTGAGAGTTGCGTCAAATAGGACCGAAGCGTCTTCTCCACCATTGCGGGCGCTACGCGGACCATGACCCGAGTCCCGGTGTTTCAGGATTTCGACGTCGAGCGCTGGATTGGCGCGGTAAGCCATCGCCCAGAAAACAGCATCTGCATTGTTCGGGTCGATGTCGTCGTTAACTGCGATCACGTACTTCCCCGCCGCCCGATGCAACGATGCGGCTCCATACATGGCACGCCAAATCTCCGTCGTCGGCATACCGCGCTCGCAAATTATGACTATCAGTTTGCGGATGTTCGTCAACGGCTCGTGCATCGACACGCGGATCACGCCTTTTATACCTAGGTGATCGCGGAGGTGCTCCGTGAACATTGGCTCGTAGGCAACTCGTTTAATAACAGAGGATTCCGAAGGCGTTACTTGGCTGATAATTGAGGTAAGGATTGCATCCCGCTTCCTCGTGATGCAGGTGACATCCATATAGGCGTTATATTCCTGAAGGTTCACGTGCCCGTGGGACTCACCGAAAGGTGCTTCAGGTTCTAAGTACTCGGTATCAATATAACCCTCGATAACGATTTCGGCTTCCGCCGGCACCAGAAGATCGACGGTCTTCGCCTTAACGACGTTGATCGGCGAGCCCGCTAGCGCACCAGCAACCCGGAATTCGTCAAGGTCCTCCGTCAGCTTGATCGCAGACGTGAACGTAACCGATGGGGGGGCGCCAAGCACCACGGCTGCCGGCATCTTTTCTCCGCGTTTTTTATACTTTTCCCAGTGGATATAGATACCAGGACGGAGTTCCAAGGACGGGTTCATACCCATCCGCTTCTGACCTTTGATCTGTCCGCGGTAGTTACCCATATTCTGGATTCCGCTGTCAGGATCCTTGGTGATATATTGGGACAACGTCGTATAGGGGGCGTTATCCCAGCCCGGCGTTGATATTGGCACCGGGACACCATCAAGACCCTGCCCTTCGATATCCAAGTCGTCGCCCTGCCAGACTATTTCTTGACACGGAGCGTCGTTAACTTCGACCGGATCGACCGGGTTCGCCATCGCCTGTTTCCAAGTCGCCTCAATCTCTTCGAGCTCGCAACCTATGCCGGTGCGATAGATATCTCGGCTCGCCGCCAGAACCCCGACGGCTACCGGGATATCAAATTTCCGTCCCTTTGAATCGACGACGTTGGTGAAAAGGAATGCCTTTCGGTCCTTCTCTTCAAGACCGCCGCGGAACTGCCAGCGCACCAACGGATGCAGTTCGGTATCCTTATTGATTTCCCGGTCGACCTTTACAAGAAGCCCTCGCCGGTCAAGCTCTTTCAGGTGGTCATGCAGGTCGGGATAGTCACGTTTCAAGGTCTTTTCGTTAGTTACCATATTTCGCGTTCCAGTCTGGGCAGTTTCTGTGGTTGATCCAGAGGCCGAAATTGTGCGTCACCACATTGCCGAACCGCCACCAACAACCGCCGTTTTGCCTGTTGCCACAGCGACACGTCGATCCAGTTTTGCAATTATCAAATCATTCCGCCAAACATACAGTCCGTCATTTATCTTTAACCTGGGAGGCATCTTCCAGCTTGTCCCAGGTCAGGCTCTCGTCAACATCATCACCGGCGCCGGGATTTCCCATATCGAGGGTGCGCACCTCGGTGTTGATGGGTACGTCGCCTCTTCGGCGCTGGGCGATGATCTGACCCGTGGTCCAGTACTCGCTCTTTACCGCCCGGCGGGCCATCGCCTCAAGTCCGGCATTCCATTCACCAAGATCGTAACCGAACCACGGCGCCTTAGGCTTAAGCTTAGGCAACCCGAGATCCTCCCATATTTTTTTCGCCTTTTCCATATACTCGCGTTTGGGTAACGAGACTGGCGGGAATGTCTCCTTAAGGGTGGCGTCAATCAGTACGGCGCTGTCTTCAGAATCCAGTAGGCTCCTAGGACCGTGCCCTTCATGCTTGTGCTTCAGTATCTCTACGTCGTTATGCGGTTTGCACCGATAGGACATCGCCCAGAAGACGGCGTCGGTATCATCCGGATCGATGTCTTCATTGACAGCGATGATCCACTTTCCTTCTGCCTGACGCAAAGAAGCAACGCCATACATCGCTCTCCAGATTTCTGTCCGCGGGACCCCGCGCTCTAATACGATGATAATCAACTTATGGAGCGAGGTCAGCGGCTCGTGAGTGGAAACGTGCTTAACACCCTTAATACCCAGATGATCTCGCAGGTGTTCAATCTGACGCGCTTCATAGGCAGGACGTTTAATGGTTCCTGATTCCGATGGTGTTACCTGGCTTACCCAGGATGTCATTACGGATTTTTCGCGCCTGGTAATCGCCGTAATATCCAGATAGGCGTTATATTCCTGTAGGTTAACGTGACCATGCGACTCCCCGAACGGAGCTTCAGGCTCTAGAAGCTCCGTCGACACAAAACCCTCGATGACGATCTCAGATTCAGCGGGCACGATAAGATCAACCGTCTTGCATTTTGTAACATTCAGCGGCGCGCCGGCGAGACCGCCGGACACCGCCAGCTCATCCAACTTCTCAGGCACTTTCTGCACAGCGGTAAAAGAGACTACCGGTGGCGCTCCGATCACGACAGCGACGGGCATCGGCTTGCCAAGCTTTTTCCATTCCAGCCAATGCATATATCCACCGGTGCGGAGTTCTGTTGACGGGTTCATACCGAGTCTGTTTGGCGCCTTAACCATCCCGCGGTAATTGCCCATGTTCTGGACGCCTGTATTCGGATCCTTGGTAATAAAGTGTGAAGACGAGAAGTAAGGGGCATTATCCCAACCCGGCGATGAAATCGGAACCGGAATGGCGTCCAGCCCATTTCCATTCAGAAGGTCGTCACCCTGAAATACCAAATCATGGCAAGGTGCGTCGCCATCCGGAACCATATTAGGTTTGAGTGGATTGTTGATGGCATTGATCCAAGTATTTTTCAGTTCCTTTAAGTCGCAACGCATGCCGAGTTGATAAATTTCCTGATTACCTGCCAACCCACAGACCAATACCGGAATGTCATACTTCCGCCCCTTGGAGTCCGAAATGTTCGTAAACAGAAAAGCCTTCCGATCTTCTTCTTCAATGCCGCCACGAAACTGCCAACGGACCAGCGGGTGCATTTCCGTGTCCTTGTTAATCTCCCTATCAATCTCGATCAGAAGGTTTTTCGCCCGAAGCTCCTCAATATGTTCGTGAAGGTCGGTGTATCCGCGATCTTCCAACGTCATACCAGCCGTTTTCGTTACCATCTCACTAGCCTCCGGTCGTGTTATCTGATTTTTCAGGGTTGATCTTCATCCCAGCCCGGCACTGATCGGACATGGGTATTTGGTTTTACGCCAGCACGCCTGCGCTGGCCGCTTCGTTTACCATTCTCGAGGTATTTCCCGTGGGCAGCATGCTTGGCTAGCTGATCCCATTCTTCAGTCCAGTCGCCTAAGGAATATCCGTGCCAAGGGCTCTCAGGGTTCAGTGGCGGCAGACCAAGTTCTTCCCACAGTTCCCGGGCACGCTCCATGTATTCGCGTTTCGGCAGCGCCAAGGGAGGCATTTCGCGTTTCAGAGTGGCGTCTATCAACAGCGTGGAATCCTCGGGACGGGTGCCATCCTTCCCTTTGGGACCATGCCCGGCGTCACGGTGCCGGAGGATTTCGACATCCTTATCGGGGTCAGCCCGATACCCCAGCGACCAGAACACAGCGTCACCATTATCAGGGTCAATATCCTCATTGACGGCGATGACATACTTGCCGCAATCGGCGCGGAGACTAGTCGCACCGTATAGTGCACGCCATACCTCGGTACGCGGGGTTCCGGGCTCCATCTGAAGGAAGATCACGCGGCGGATATTGGTCAGCGGCTCGTGAAGGAAGACGCGCTTCACCCCCTTGATGCCAAGCTGGTCGCGCAGATGGGCAAGAAACATTGGCTCATAGGCAACGCGCTTGATAACCGACGACTCTGATGGTGTCACCTGACTGATAATTGACGAGAGAACGGCGTCCGATTTACGCGTAATCGCCGAAACCTCGAAAATCATATTGTAATCTTCAAGCGAAATATGGCCGTGGGACTCGCCAAATGGTGCCTCAGGTTCGAGGTATTCCGTATCTATAAAGCCCTCAATGATAATTTCGGCCTCTGCCGGAACCATCAGATCCAAGGTTCTGCACTTCACAATCCGGATTGGTGTACCGGTAAGGGCGCCGGCGATCGTCAGTTCATCAACATCTCGCCTGATTTTTTGAGGTCCCGTATATGCGACTGCCGGGGGACAACCTAGCACCACGGCACATGGCATTCTCTCGCCCCGCGCCCGATACTTCTCCCAGTGCAGGTATCCGCCTGCACCTCCTTCCCGGGCCGACATACGTACCGCCATCCGGTTCGACGCTTTTAGCCCTCCACGGTAAGTGCCCATGTTCTGGATGCCGGTTTCTGGATCGACAGATACGAAAAGACCAGAAGTCAGATACGGCGCGCTATCGAAGCCGGGAGTAGATATCGGAACTGGAAGTGCATCGAGGCCATTTCCATCTCCAATAAGGTCTTCGCCAGAGATCACTATCTCCTGACAAGCCCCTTCAGAAACGGTAACGGTATCAATGGGATTGTTTACCGCTTGCGCCCAATGCGGGCCGATATCACTCAACGGTACGCCAATTCCGATACTATACACTTCCCGATTGGCGGCAAGCGCACCGACGACCACCGGCATGTCGAAACTCCGGCCGCGACTATCGCAAACATTGGTAAAAAGGAAGGCTTTTCGGCCAGAATCAGGGATCCCGCCGCGGTACTGCCATCGCACGAGCGGGTGTAGTTCGGTATCCTTGTTAATTGGGCGATCGATCCGTAGGAGTAAACCTGCTTCTTCCAAATCGGATAAATGGTCCTGCAGATCCGGATAACCGCGGGAGGGTGTCGCACTAGTTCCCATTTTCACTTCGCCTATTGTGAAATTACGTGCCGACCGTCTGTGGATACAGACCAGACAATACGACGGCGGAACCCAAATTTCAATACGCTACCGTATGGCATGTAAGATACTGATATTAATCAGGCAAATTAGTCGACAGTAGTAGGTGGTATTCTCTCGCACGGGAGAGCCGCTCTTCCAGCGGTAGCCCACCGCTTCGCAAAAATTCTCCTGTCATTATTGCCTGGTAGATTTGACCCCGCACCCGAGCCTCTTCCTGCGGAAAACCGATTTCCTTCAGTTCCCTAATCAGAAACGCCAGTCTCTGCGCGTCACGGTCTTCTATCCGCCGCGCCGCGTCAGGATCTTTATGCGAGAAGAGCCGCAAGGTCACCGTTTGTCCACGCGTAGTGCGCCGGATCACACTTTCGAACAACTTCCAGATCCTATCCGCAGCATTATCGCCACCGTCGCAATTTGGCGACAGATACTCCTCCCCGATCGTAAACCAGCGATCAAGTAGCGCGTCCAACAATTCCTGACGGTCTTTAAAATGCCAGTAAAAACTGCCCTTGGTGACGCCGAGGCGTTTTGCAAGCGGCTCCACACGAACCCCGTCTAAACCTGTTTCGCCAAGCATTTCCCACGCACCGGAGATCCAGTCTCCTTTCGTCAAGCTCTCGTTTACCCGCCCCCTGTCTGCGGCCGAGGATGATGAGTCAGCGGTTTTCACCATTGTCGTGCTCCTCCAGTGAAAATGAATGCCGGCAAATCGGCCAGAGAGCAACCCGCAACAGTATTGATATACGAAATTAAATATTTTTAAACTTCGCTGCCCTCTTTCCAATTTCTCTCCGTCCCCTTAGTCTTTTGGTACCCATAACTGAAAGGGCAAAAGGGAGGATCCACATGTCCAAGCGTATTAAACACTTAATCACTAGCGTATCCGCCGTTGCGGTAATTGGGATTGCCGCTCCGGCTGTCACAAACGCCAACGTTGCAGATTTCTACAAGGGGAAGACGGTCACGGTCATGGTGCCGTCAGGGCTAGGGGCAACCCTCGGTCTTTACGGCCGGCTAACGACAGAACACCTTGGGAAACATATTCCCGGGAATCCAACGGTAATTATCCAGTCACGCCCTGGAGGGGGAGGCACCAAGGGTGCGGCATATGCGTATAACGCAGCGCCGAAAGACGGAACCTATATCGCCGAAGCGTTGGCCCCTTCGGCGCTCGCACCACTACTTCGCAAGATGAAATTTGATGCGTCAAAATTTCAATGGCTGGGATCGATCACGCCGCGTCCGGCTGTCGTTTCCGTATGGCACAAGGCGCCGGTCAGCGATCTAGCTTCTGCGCAGAAGCGTCAAGCTATTATGGGTTCGACTGGCCTCGGTTCAGAAACCTATCTCGCGCCGACACTACTGAACCACATCGCCGGAACAAAGTTCAAGATAGTCAAAGGCTATAAGGGTGGCGCCAAGATCAACAAAGCCATGGAAGGCGGCGAAGTGCACGGTCGGATGAATTACTGGTCTGGCTGGACCGCAGGCAAACCCGCTTGGGTCAGTGGCAATAAACTGCGTCACATCGTGAGCTACGGCGGCAACATCCCTGCGCTACCCAATCTGCCGAAGATGATCGATCTTGCAAAAACAGCGGAACAGAAAGCAATGGTTCGGTTCCTAGAGGTAGCGCCGCGGATCGGCATGGGTTTCTGGGTACATCCGGAAGTTCCGAAAGCTCGTGTAGCGGC
Source organism: Pseudomonadota bacterium (assembly GCA_036339975.1). Lineage (GTDB taxonomy): Bacteria > Pseudomonadota > Alphaproteobacteria > MPNO01 > UBA830 > UBA830. The sequence continues at coordinate 13,898 of JAYYZV010000061.1, forward strand.
ACTCCGTAAGGCGTTCATGTCAATGCTTAACTCCCCGGCATTTCTGGCGGATGCGAAGAAGCGTAAGGCACCGGTCAATCCAGTGCCGGGTAAGGTGCTCGACAAGCTTGTCGCCGAAGCTTACGCAACACCTTCTGCAACCATCGGAAAGCTAAAGAAAGTGTTCGGCTTCAAGTAAGCGGACTACTTTATGTAAAAAACACCCCGGAGCGGCGGCTCCGGGGTGTTTTTTTGTTTGTGATCAGGCTGCAACGCTCAGAACATATTTGCCCACGGGATTGACCGCACTTGGGGGTACCAGTCACCTAACAGCGACTGCGGCCACGGGATAATCAAAACATAGTGGAACAGTAAATATGAGAGGGCCCAGATAGATGATGCCACTCCCAGCGTCACCCCCCAATCTTCCTTACCCTCGAAGCGCATATAAGCAACGAGGAAAACGAACATCGCCGGCAAAAGACCGATGACCGCGGAAGCACCGAAGAAAAACACCAGCCATGAGAAATACGCAATGACCCGCTTCGTGATTTCAGCCCCCGGCAAGTCACCGTAATCGGCGCTAATGTCAAAATGCACATCGCTTTGTGCAGGCGCGCCTCCCTCGCCGCGTCCGGGTATCCCATCTTCGGTCGCAGCCACTGGTTCACCAGGCGCCACAAACATTGCCGACAAAATTAGCCAACCAATAAAAATCATCGCCGCTACGGACACAACCTGAGGAATCAGCCTGGCGCCAAATTCCCAGCTAGACGAAATACCAAATGCCGTCGCGAATAGCGCGAATAGAATGATCGCAAAAACAAAATCAGGATTGATCGCAGCTTTTTGAAAACCAAATTTGCTCGCCGCCTTGGAAGTTTTGGCGCGGGCGCGGTAACCTCGAATGATAGGTGCCAGCACCCCATAAAGCGTGACAGCAAAGATGATTGGCACATAAGGTGCGAACACCACATTGCCGTCTCCGAAGTCGCGCCAAATCCAAAGCCAGTCTGCGCCATACCGCTCTGTCGAAATGAACATATAGCGTTCTACTAAACCGCCGAGAACAAAACCGAGGATCAGCGGCGGCCGCGGCCAGCGCAGACGTTTCATAATCCAACCGATAAGTCCGAATATCAAAAGAGCGTAAATATCTCCCCACTGACGAGAACCTTGGAACGCCCCTACATAGGTCACAGCCAGCACGACAGGCGCAAGTATACCGATCCGGATCAGTGCCACCTTTGCAAGCTGGTTCGCAAAGGTGAAACAAATACCCGCACCCAGAATATTGGCGATGGCCACCGACCATACCAGTGTGTAGGTGACATCCAGATTTTTGGTTAACATTTCCGGCCCGGGCACGAGGCCATGAATCAGAAACGCCCCCAGAACCAGTGCCATCGAGGCGGATCCAGGAACGCCAAATGCGATGGTCGGCACAAGCGCACCGCCTTCTTTGGCGTTGTTAGACGATTCAGATGCTATCACGCCTCGAACGTCACCCTTACCAAAGGTTTCAGGCGCTCCTTTCTCGGATCGCGCAGCATGTCCGTAGGCGATCCAGTCGATAACCGACGCGCCAATTCCTGGCACCGCACCCAGTGACGAACCGATCGACGAACATCGGAGTACCAAGAACCAGTTTCTCAAGGTATCCTTAATTCCTTCGAGCTGCCCGAAGCGGACATCTTGCTTCTCGCCGGCCTTCACATTAATCGATTGTTTTGTAATCGCCATGTCGGCGAGTTCCGGTATTGCAAATAGGCCAAGTGCAAGGGGAACAACCGGCAACCCGTCCCACAGATAAAGGGAGTCAAACGTCCATCGCAGGGTACCCGTCTGCGGATCATCTCCCGCCGTGGCTACCATCAGACCAATACAAGCTCCCGCCAGGCCCTTTAGCGGCGAACCACCAGATAGGACGGCCACGAGGGAGAGGCCAAAAACGCAGATCGCCAGCAATTCTGGGGAGCCTATTTCAAGTACAATCGGACGCAGTACAGGCACACTGACACCGAGCAACAGGGCACCAAACAACCCGCCTATCACGGAAGCAGAAAAGGCGGCACCAAAAGCCCGACCCGCCTCGCCCTTTCGTGCCATTGGGTAGCCGTCCAATATCGTAGCCGCCGATCCCACCGTCCCCGGCACTCCAAATAACACCGCTGGTATTGTATCAGATGTCACAACGACCGACTGCAGGCCCATCATGAAGGCGAGGGCGGTGAATGGGTCCATGTTGAATGTAAAAGGCAGGAGGAGTGACAATCCAACCAAGCCGCCGAGCCCCGGGATCACACCCAGAACGAGACCTATAATCACCCCGAAGGAGAGAAAGCCAAGCCTTTCAAGGCTCGCCATATTTTGGAACGCCTGTATGGCGCTACCCAACATATCAACTTCCATCTCACGCTCCCTGTCCGGCCTTTTTAAAGCGGCCCGTTATCCCAAACACCTGATTAAAGTAAACACGTATCAGACCGATTTAGCCTGTCAAGCAATGCCATACGATATCGTATGATGCTCTCTTTACTCCGCCGCAACTGCCGTGTAATCCGGATGCCGGGCGCTTACGTCGATCTTGAAGATATTTTGCGCAGTCCGACCCAAGATATTCCGTTTTGCCGCTTCGTCGATAAAAGGTAGATCCCAAATCACGGACGGAATGTCCATATCCCAATGCGGGTAGTCGGATGCCCAGAGAAGCTGTGTTTCAGCGTTCATAGCTTTAAAGGTGGCTTCCAGCAATCCGATATCGTCCGGCATCTCCATCGGTTGTGTCGTGTAATACATGTCACGCATGTAATCGCTAGGTAGCTTTTTCAGCATCGGGCACTCCGACGAACGCATTCGGTATTGTGTGTCCAGTCGCTGCATCAGGAACGGGACCCAAGAAATACCGGATTCGATCCAGACCACCGGCAGTCCCGGAAACCGCTCATTCATTCCGTTTAGCACCCAGTTCGTGCAATGCACCACATTGTACCAGGTGAAGCCTAGCGCGTGGACCGCTAGAAACCGATTACAGGTCCGAAACATCGGATCATCCCAGTTAAAACCGGAATGGAACCCAATCGGAAGTCCAAGTTCCTCGATGGCATGGTAAATTTTCATGTAGTCGTTGTGATGGACAGGCCGGTGACGAACTGACGTAACCATAAATCCGATTACCCCTTCGGCGTCCCCGAAATCCTCGACGATTTTCAACGCCGCGTCTGGATTATTGAACGGAAGGTACAGCATGGATTTCATGCGCGGGCTTCCTGGCAAAATCTTTTCGACCAGCCATCGGTTATAGGCGCGCGCCAGTGTTACCTCGACGTCGGCTTGAGGATGCATCGCAAGGCCAAGCATCGGCGTTGGGAATACACAGGCGTAGTCTACACCCATAGCATCCATCCAGCGGTGACTAAGGTGCACATCGCGATGGGTGCCGTCGTCCGGTGTTTCCTCCATCCCGCGCAACGGATAACGGGTCACCCGTCCGCCAATATCCTGATATCCGACGCGTCCCAGCGAGAACATCGATCCGCGGTGGGCTATCTGCTGCGCTGATTTGGCCAGTTGGCGCAAGACCGGATCCTCAATGAATTCAACGATCTCTTTCATCGATTCCGTTTCGTAGTGATGAGCATCGACATCGATAATCAGCATATCGTTGAAGTTGCGCCGGTCGCGCTGCCGTGCGGCATTCTGCATGAGCTTTTCGGTGTCGAATTCCTCGACGCTCATGCGGAAATATCTCTCATTCCCTGTAGGGAGTTCCATTGTTACCGTCCCCCGGATCGACGTTTTGACGTTCATTGTAACGCGAAATATTCCTGAGGCCAAAGGATTGGATTCATCCGCTGTCTGCCCCATAAACCCCATATCCAACACTTTAGGGAATTCCTATGACTGATAAGCCATTCACCCGCATCGGCACGCCAACATCCGACACCGACCGGTTCCGTATGCGCGGCCGCGATGTACTGAGTGAAATTCTAGGCGAAAAAAGTTTCTCCGAAACTTTCTATCTTCTGGTTACCGGCAATGAATTGCCGGAAAACCACGTCCGGACTTTCGACGCCTGCATGGTCATTCTGATGGATCACGGTATCACACCAACTGCACTAGTCGCCCGCATGGTACACGATTCCCTGCCGGAAGACGTCCAGCTACCCATGATCGCCGGCGCCATGATGGTCGGCAATAAATTCGCCGGTACAATGGCCGGCGCAGGTGCCATTTTTAAGGAAGGCATAGAGGCCGGCGGCGACCCCCACGAATTCGCACGTTCCGTCATCGCCCGTCACAAAGAACAGAAAAAATTCATCCCGGGTTACGGACACCCCTACTACTTCCCGACCGATCCCCGATCCGACCGCATGTTCCAGATCGCTCGTGAAGGCGGCGTCGAGGGAAAATACATCGAATTGGCAAAGGTCCTATCTGAGGAAATTGAAAAATCACGCGGCAAGCCTTTAACCCTAAATGTCACCGGCGCCCTCGGTGCGGTACTGAACGAAGTGTCATTTCCAGTGGAAGTTATGCGTGGCGTCGCCGCCGTCAGCCGCTCGGCAGGCTTGATCGGCCATGTATTTGAGGAGATGGAAAACCCGATAGCGCCATCGGTAGTCGATTTCATCAACAGTATCGAATATCGCGACCCGGATTAAGGCAATCTAAAACCTACACGACTATTCGGGGCCGCCTCACGATAAGAAAAATGACTCTAAACCCTGAGCAAACCCTGTCTGGGGCTTCGCGACGGACAAAGAAAAACTTATATGAGCCAACTAAGTACCAACTTGAAGATGACACCCCTTACCTGGGGCTACCTGGTGGCTCTTTCGATTGTCTGGGGAGGAACATTCTTTTTTCAGGAAATTGCGGTAGCTGAGCTACCGACACTAGTAATTGTCGGCTGCCGGGTGGTTTTAGCGGCAGTTATTCTGATTTTCGTGATGTTGCTATTCCGTATACCCTTCCCGCGGGGAACAGGCGTGTGGCGAGCATTTGTCACTCTTGCGGTAATCAATAATATCATTCCCTTCAGCTTGATCGTTTGGGGTCAGATTTACATCACGTCTTCGCTAGCCTCGATCTTGAATGCAACGACGCCTCTTTTCGGTGTAGTCGCGGCACATTTCATGACGGCGGACGAAAAAATGAGCCCGCTGAAAGTTCTTGGCTTGATACTTGGGTTCATCGGTGTCGTGATCATGATTGGTGGCGAGGTGCTGCTGCAGATAGGATCTGACATCCCGGGACAGCTCGCGGTGGTAGCAGCTGCGGCCGCCTATGCATTCGGCGGCATATACGGCCGCCGGTTTAAGGCCATGGGAGTGGCTCCAACAGCCACGGCGACCTGCCAACTGACCGTTTCAGCCATAATTTTAGTTCCTGTGGTCCTTTTGGTTCATCAACCATGGACATTAGCTGCACCAGGAACCGACGTCGTCCTTTCGCTGATTGCGCTCGCATCCGTTTCCACAGCGCTGGCCTATTTTTTCTATTTCCGTATCCTGTCGGCGGCCGGCGCAACCAACCTGATGTTGGTGACATTCCTGATCCCCGTGACCGGCATCGCGCTCGGTATATTATTCCTGAACGAGGTACTGGAGTTACCCCACGTCATCGGTTTTGCCTTCATAGCCGCCGGGCTGGCAGCTATCGACGGTCGCATATTCGGCAAGATTCCAGTCTAGGGCAATCAATCCGGATTATATTTTCATCAGTTTAGTTGGGTGTTATCCGATCAAAAGTCACTCCCATCTGAGAACACACTATACTATCCCCTTCTTTTGCAGACCCCCGATCGCCGCCTGGTCCAGCCCCAGTTCGACCAACACCTCCGTTGTATGTTCTCCCAACTGCGGCGGTGGCCGCTTCGGCTGATCGTCCCGCGACCCATCTATGTATACAGCGCGACGGCTGAACGTCTGCTTCCCTTCCTCAGGATGCTCTACCTGAAAGAAGGTATCCAGGTGCTTTACTTGGGGGTCATCGAATACGTCCGGTAAAGTATTTATCGGGGCATATGGCACGTCGTTTTCTTCGAGACGTGGCATCCAGTAATCTCGAGGCTGGGTTATCGCCGCCTGCTTGAATTCCGCACCCATATCGAAGTAGTGAACGATGCGCGACATACGGTCAGCATAGCGCTCATCGTCACGCATATACTCGACACCAAACGCCGCCGTCACCCCCTGCCAGAATTTTTCCTGAGATGAAAGGTGTACCGCCAACAGCTTGCCGTCGGCACATTTCATGGCATGCGACTGAGAAGCCTCAGAACGCGATGTCCGGCTGGGCTGAATATCCTGCTGCGTCAGATTGGCGAATGGATCGGGTAAAAACCAGATAGAACTTTCCAGCATATTAACCGCTAACGAACGGGCTGGCCCACCCCGCTCGCGTTCAAAAAGCGCCGATAAAATGCCGTAGCACGCATTGATGCCGGTAATATTGTCACCGATTGTCGGGCCGGTCGTCTGCGGATTATCGGGGTCCAGAAAAAGGCTGGCGACGCCCGACAGAGACTGCGCAACCGCATCGTAGGCAGGGCGCTTCTCGTAGGGGCCTTCCTCCCCAAATCCCGTTATAGAACAATAGATCAGGTTAGGATTTCTCTTGCGCAACTGGTCGACTGACAATTTTAGGCGGTCCATCACCCCGGGGCGGAAATTCTCTACCAATACATCTGCCGTCTCAACCAGCTTCAGCAAGATTTCCCTACCATCTTCGGAACGAATGTCGAGCGTGACCGAACGCTTGTTGCGATTATAGGCTCCGAACTGCGCCGAGTACGTACCCCCTCGCCATGCCCGAAACATGTCTCCACCCTCCACCTTTTCGATCTTAATGCAATCGGCACCCATATCGCCCAGCATCTGGCCGCATAGAGATCCAGTGATCATAGTTGTCAGTTCGATCACTCGAACACCGTCGAGAGGTCCCGCCATATATATTCTCCCTGATATTTCTCGTTGTCCCTAGGCGTTCTCTCGCGCGCAAGAATAATCCATTTGTTCCGCGGCGATCATCTCGTCAATCATTCGCCGAACCTGAATATTGGGCGCATCGGGTTTGATGTCGATCTCGTGCGCTCCGGGAAACTGTGACATTCTCATCTGTTGGCCTTCTAGCACCGCCTTGTCCTCATCGAAAACTTTTGTAAATTGGTTGCGATAAATTTCGTCCCATTCTTCTGAGTCGATTTCGAAGTGGCGGCAGTGTGAATAGAAGTAATGGGTTGAATGTTCCGTCTCCGGCGTGGGTAGGTTCATTATTTTCATCTCGACACCCCGTTCCGGTCCCACCGCACCGGGCGTGATACCGGTTCCAACCTCAACCGACCCGGCGTCGGATGCCATGTAACAGGGTAAATCGGAAGTCGTCATGATCCACCGATCAACGTTACCCTTGAATTGTCCCGCCTTCTGATAGAAGGGCGCGGCGGGTCGATCGTAGATCACGCGGCTCATCTTCACGCGTTTTTCGTCGTCCCAGCGTTCCGTTTTTACTGGGAAATCGACGATGGAGTCGGCGCCTATAGAGGACGCATGGACGTATGTCAGGTGCGTGATATCGAACAAATTATCTGAAATAAGTAAGTAGTTCGCGTTAATGTGCATCGGCAGACCACCACGCCCAGGAATGGTTTTCCATTCTGGGCTTTCCAACCACCACCAGTCCGGAACCTGGTCCGGAACTGCTTTCGCGGGATCGCCGGTCCATATCCAAACCCATCCATATCTCAGTAGAACCGGATAGGAACGAACTTCTGCTCCAGGCGGAATCCTAGATTGACCGGGCACCTTCACGCACTTGCCAGTACAGTCAAATTCAAGCCCATGATAGCCACACTGAAGATTATCCCCGATAACTTTACCCATCGACAGTGGCAGGGATCGGTGGCAGCAACGGTCTTCAAGCGCCGCTATACCTTCAGGCGTTCGGAATATCACCACGGGTTCGTTCAAAATCGTGCGCGCCAGCGGTGCGTCGCCGATTTCTGTTTCCCAGGCCGCCACGTACCAGGCGTTGCGTACGAACATTCTAATTCTCCCCGCCCCGTTTTCCCATATCGAATGGGTTTTGCACAATGGCGCAAGCCAACTATCATTAGAAAATAATATTTCTCCGGGAGGGCAAATGGCCCTTATCGACGCCTACAACCACGTCATTCCAAATACCTATTTCAAGAAGCTGGCCGAGATAGCCCCCGACCCAGAGGGCGGAACCCTGCTTATCCGGGAAACTATCAATGCCTTGGAAAACCTAGATATCAGCCGAGCAGAACGGGATAAAATATATAGCGGCAACCTGAAACGGTTGCTGAAGATCTCCTAATGTAATGTTGAACCCAACCGTCGACCCAGAAAGACTGGAAATTCCATTCCGCACCTTGGGCGCAGCCTTTGCAGATTACGAGAGCTTGCACCCCGAGAAAACAGCAATTTTTGCCATAGACCAAGGCTCATCTTTGTCCTTCGGCAAACTCCGCGAACTAACCGACCGGTTGGCAGCAAGAATGTGGTCAGATGGTGTTCGGCGCGGTGACAGGGTTGCCATTCTAGCCAGCGAATGCATGGAAAAATTGGTACTGATGTTCGCGGCGTGGCGGTGCGGTGCGTCCTCATGTCCATTTCATGCTGAAATCGCGCCGGATCATCTGCGCTCCATCCTGCATACCATCAGTCCGGCATTGATCGTATGGCGCCGCGGTGATTTGGACGGTGAAGCGCTAGTGGAAGGTATGGCATGCCCGGCTTATGAATTCTCATCACTTAATGCCGAAGATGGATACTTCGCTAACCTTCCTGACAACGTAAGCACTCTGCCAACCATTGGCACCGAATACGGTCCAGGTGACGAAGGATGTATATTCGCGACGTCGGGAACGACGGATAGGCCGAAATGTGTCGTATGGGATCAGTTGGGCCTCTGGCTATGCGGATTATCAACCATCGATTTCACTGGGATGCACTCCAACGACCGGATACTCGAATACCGGACTTTCAGCTGGCTTTCCCCGCAGATCGTTACGTTCATGCCATTTGTCTCGCTGGGCTTGACTATTGTAATGGCGGAAGGGTTTTCCAGGTCCCGGTTCATAGCATGGGTTAAGGATTATCGGGTCACCATCGCAGCCGGTGTCCCGACCGTAATCAACATGCTGCTAGATGAACCGGTTCCATTTGAGCGACAGGATATAGCAACACTCCGCATCATGACGGCAAGTTCCGCCCCGCTCGCCCCTGAAAGGTGGCGGCAATTTGAGGCCTATTACGGCATCCGCCTCCTGCAGTTCTACGGTGCATCTGAAGGCGGCTGGCTGTGTGGCAACCGGCAGGACAAATTTCGCGTGGGCACCGCAGGTCCACCGGCTCGGCATATGGATCTGGCGATCATTGCACCGGACGGTACAAAATGCCCATCAGGCGTCGAGGGTGAAATCACCATCCGAGGCCCGCAAACCGCCACCGCATCAATCACTGCAGACGGTGCATGGGAGGACCGAACTCCCTTCAGGCTAACGGAACGAACGCGTGTCGGCGACCTTGGGGTTCTGGATGCCGACGGCTTTATCACCGTCACTGGGCGGGTCAAGGACATCATCCTCCGCGGTGGTGCCTCAATCGCACCATTAGAGATTGATGCGGCTTTGATGACCCATCCGGATGTCCACGAAGCGGCTGTCGTCGGTGTGCCCGACAGGATCTGGGGTGAGGAGATCGCGGCTTATGTCGTCAGAACCGACGGTGCCGACAGTTCAACGGAAGACATCCTCGCCCACGCCGCCGCGGTACTTCCGGAATTCAAGCGCCCCAAAACAGTGGAATTCATTGACGCACTTCCAAAGAACGAGCGAGGCAAAATCCGCCGCGACGAGTTAAAAAAAACAAAGGATGATGCGTGACGCCTAAACTTGTCGACTTCTTTGCCTATCCGGAGCCGATACCAGCGCGACGCCGCTGACGATTAGCACCAGGCCGGAAGCCAGATCCAGCGTCAGCTCCTCGTTCAAGAATAACACAGATAGTAAGAGCGCAAACACTGGCGCCCCGAGAAGCCCGACGGTCGACACCACTGTCGGCAGATACCTTACACAGGTGGTGACTGACATCATCGCCAGCGCCGTTCCAAACGTGCCACCATAGCCTAACAGCGCCCATTCTGTTCCGTTCCAGTCGAAATCGGGGAGGGGCTCAAAAATCAGCGCCAACAGCCCGATAAACGACGCTGAAATCATTAACTGATATGGAGCAAGCTGAATTGGTGTGAGAAGTGAACGATAAGACCGGATATGAATGATGGTGACCGACCATAAGAGCGCGCAGATCATCAGCAGCGCATTACCCAAAACCACGTCGCCATTGGACCAGTCGAAGGCGCCGGGATTGAACAGCACGAACAGTCCTATCATTGCGATGACCATGCCGATTAGCCTGCGCTTTGACGGCTTCTCACCAAACAGAAAGTAAGCGGCAGGCAAGACCCAGAGCGGCGTGGTATATCCGAGCAGCGCGGCGCGCCCGGCTTCGACATACAAAAGCGCGATATGCATTAGTGTGGTGTAAAACGCCAGCATTATAAAACCGACAGAGATGACCAACGGCAGATCTTGTCGAGGCGGTAGTCGCAGGCGGCCGGTAAAATGCAATACGCCTAACAGGATAATAACTCCGGTCGACATCCTGAGCGACGCAAACCAGAATGGCGGAATAGTCTCGATCGCGTTCCGGGTGACGGGCCACAACCCACCATAACCGACTACGGCGCCAACCAGAGCCAAATATCCCACAGTTCGGTTATTCAGCATGGTGGTTTAGCCGAACGCGGCTCCGCCATTGATATTCGTGTTCTCTCCGGTAATAAATCCGGCTTCCTCAGATAATAGCCAGATCGCAGCGGCGGCCTGCTCTTCTGGTTGCGACACTCGGCCGAGCGCCGCACGGGCAGCCGCACCCTGCATCGCCTCATTGGAATATTCAGACGTCATCGCCGTTTCGACTACACCGGGGCTGATCGCATTTACGCGGATACCGTATTTTCCCCAGGATTTCGCTAGTGTGCGCACAAGCACCAATACCCCGCCCTTGGACGTCGTATATGCCGGACCGCCGCGTCCGTTCTCACCGGTTCCGCCCATCAGCACCCCGCCCGATGCCGTAAGTACCATTGAACCCTTGATAGCCTGATCGATCATCACATTTGCGGCCGCTTTCGCCATCAGAAAAGAGCCCGTCACATTGATGGAGAGAATACGGTTGAATTCATCTTCATCCGCCAACTCCCAATTAAGCTTTGAATGAGCGGCGGCAAAATGCGCAAGACAATCGACGCGCCCAAAGGCGTCGACCGCGGTCTGCGCCGCGGCACCTGCCGTAGTCGACTTCGCTACATCGCCTGGCACAAGTTTCAGCGTGTCGGTTTCATCACCTAGTTCAGCCTGCAGGCGGTCACCATCGAGATCCACGGCAATGACCTGATTACCGCCGGTGATAAGTCTTTGGGCGCAAGCCCGTCCGATGCCGCTGGCGGCACCGGAGACTATTACAGTTTTATTGGTCAACATCTGTAACCGCAGCTCCGTTGTTAAATCCTTAGCAAGGATTTTTGCATGGGACAGCCCATCACCTCTCGACGATTAGCTGACATAACCCTCGTCCGGCGGACGCGACAAAGTTACAGCAACAATACCAGACACGATAAGCACTAACCCAATAAGTAGTGACCAGGTAAGTATTTCGCCGAGGAATGCGACACTAATAATAATTGCAAAAACGGGCACACCCAACAATCCAATCGTTGAAGTTGTCGCTGGCAGGTTCATGATTGCGGTGGTTACGCCCCAATTCCCGATACCGCTGCAAATGATACCGGCGTACAAGAATATTACCCAACCGGTACCGCTTACCTCGAATACGGGCGGACCCTCAAAAATCAATCCCGCCGTCGCAGCTACCATGAAAGACACCACCAGATACCACGGCACCAGCGCGAGTGTATCAGATACCTGACGATGCACCCGGAGATGGAGAATTACACAGGACCAAAGGATCACACAGAGTAACAGCAACCCATTACCGATAAGTACTTCGCGGTCCGACCAATCTAACTCCGCCGGGCTGAACAAAAGAAGAAGCCCGGCAAAAGCCGCCATAAGGCCAACAATTTTGATCCGGGTCAGCCTTTCACCAAGAAACAGAACAGCGACAGGCGTAACGAAAATTGCCGTTGTGTAGCCGAGGACCGTCGCTCTCCCGGCATGGACGAATTCCAAGGCACACTGAAAGATTGACGAATACAATCCCAACATGATGCCACCAACGGAAAGGATTATAGGAATGTCTTTACTGTCGGGAAATTTTAGGCGGCCCTGCAAGCCGAGGAGTGCCGCTACGAATATAGCGCCAATGGCGAACCGCCCGGCAGTAAACCAAAGCGGCGGCAGGTAATCGATTGAAAGCTTGGCGGTTGTCCAAAGCGTGCCAAAGCAGAACACTGTGGTGGCAAGCGCGACGAAGCCAAGTCGTTGGTTTTCGCCCATCAAATCGTGGAACCAAACGGACGGCGCGTTGGTCTAACGCGCCGTCCTGCCATTACATCAGACGGGTCAGGAACAGCGAGAGTTCCGGAATGTAAGTAATAACCATCAAAGCCACGAGGTTCACAATTATGAACGGCACCAATCCCGGATAGATACTCGTGAGCGGCGCCTTAAATAATGCCTGAGTGACGAAGATGTTTAAGCCGAAGGGCGGGGTAAACATACCAATCGCCAAGTTGACCGTCATGATGATGCCGAAGTGGATCAGATCCACGCCCATGGCGGCCGCGATGGGTGCCAGAAGGGGCGTCAGCACAAGAATAGCCGACCCGGGATCAAGCAGACAGCCAACAAACAGCAGGAAGACGTTGATCACTAAAAGAACCATCCAAGGCTGCATGTTCATTTCTTGGATTGCGGCGACGGCACTCTGTGGGATACCGCTGATCGTCAACAGATTCGAGAACACACCGGCGGCCGCCACAATGATCAGGACTTGGGCAGTCAGGAACATCGAGTTTACCGATACATCCCAAATACCCTTCCACGAAATATCGCCATAGACGAAGCGGGTCACGAATATCGCGTAGACGCAGGCAACGCCCGCCGACTCTGTGGGCGAAAAAATGCCGGCATAAATACCGCCTAGGATGATGAACGGCGTACCAAGCGCCCAAACACCCTCCTTGCTAGCCGTCAAGAATTGGGCAAAGGAAAAGCCTGCAGCCTCGCGAATACCGCTCTTGAGCGCAAAAGCGTAGATGTATGCGGCCATGAGACCGGCCATTACAAGACCTGGAATAACACCCGCGACAAATAAAAGCGCGACCGACTGTTCGGCCGACGCTCCATAAAGGATCATACTGATTGACGGTGGAATAACGATTGCGATAGCGCCTGACGATGCTAGCAAACCCGATGAGAATTTCTCGTTATACCCGGCGTTGCGCAGTGGGCCATATAATAGGCGCCCGACCGCTGCCACAGTAGCCGGGCTAGAGCCTGAAATGGCGCCGAATACCGTACAGGTGCCGACAGTGGTTAGCGCGAGACTACCGCGGACACCGCCAATGATCGAGAGCACCCAGGCTACTATCCGCTTCGATATCCCGCCATGTCCCATAATTTCGCCGGCGAAGATGAAGAACGGCACTGCCATGAGCGCGAATTTGTCAACGCTGCCGAACATATTGATATGCATCGAATACGGTGGCACCGGCGCAAATATCAATAAGATAATCGCAGCAGTGGCAAGCAGGATAATGAAAATCGGAAAACCCAGCACCAATAGGACAATCGGCACTATCCCCATAATCCATTCCATAAATATACGCTCCTTCTTCTCTCGTTCTTACGCTACAGGGATTTGTTTTCGTCGGTGATGGCGTCGTCGGAGCCATATTCCTCGATTATATCGTCGACCTCGCTAGAAAGCGTTCCCATCACATTGGATTTGAACCTCAGCGCAACAGCGACAAATATCAAAACGAAGCCTAACAGCAGAGCGAAATGCGGGATGACCATCGGTGCTTCCGCGACCACGCTTCGTTGATCGTTATTCCACATCAGTTCGACAACCGTCCAGTTGTAGGGAATTATATAAGCACAGACCAAAAGAACGGAGACTGCCGCTATGAAATTGATAATCTCTTTGTAGGGGCTCGGCATCATGATGGAAAAGAAATCCATCTTAAGGTGTTGTCCCTCAAACGACACCAGAACCGCCCCGACAAACACCGTCCAAACCATGATGTAAATCATAATTTCTTCAGCCCAGACGATCGGTTCAAGGAAAAAATACCTACCGATTACATTTGCAAAATTTATCGCAATTCCGAGGAGAATAGCGACACCGATAATGAACCGCGGGATAGTTCTAATCCCAAACATTACTGGCTGCGGCAAAGAATTAGTGGACGTCTCCGACATTTCAGCTCCTGAGAAAACGGTCGAGAATGAACCGCTACAAACTTTTGTTGTGCCCTCGTTTTGGGCCTCTTATCAAGAGAGGAGCATTATTGACCCACTCCCCTCCACCAATAGATGTTGCTAACCTACACTTTGTTATCTTTCTAATCAATTCGGGGAAAATCATGGGAAAGACGGTTTTAGTAACTGGAGCGGCAAGCGGGATTGGTCTCGCCTGCACGAAATTGCTACTCGAGGATGACTGCAAGGTTTTGGCGTTCGACCCGCAGGAAGATCGAATGCGCGCCGAACTTCCGTCGTGTAAAGAGGTAGAAATATTCGTTGGTGATGTTTCCAAAACGGACGATTGCCAGAGGGCGGTAGCAAAGACTGTCGAAAAATTCGGGGAGCTCAACGCTTTGATGCATTGGGGCGCCGCGCATTCCACCAAACGTTGGGACGAACTCGATGCTGATGAGTGTAACTTCATTATGGCGGTCAACGTCACAGGTTCATTCCTAATCTCGCAGGCCGCCGCGGCCCACATGATGGCACATGAAGGGGGATCGATCGTGCTAACTACGTCTGCGTCGATGCTCTATGGCGTCACCGGCGGGAATGGTCAGGGCGGCCCAGCTTATACGACGTCTAAGGCAGCGATCATCGGTCTAAATCGCTCACTGGCCCGCTCGTTAGCGCCGAAAGTCCGTTGCAATGCAGTCAGTCCTGGCATTGCCGAAACGGCAATGATCGCAGAATATACTGAAGAACAGCGCAGCGCGATGTCTGTGTGGTTCCCAATGGGTCGGTTCGGGGAACCTCAGGAAATTGCCCATGCAGGCATTTTTCTGATCTCTGACAAAGCAAGTTTCATCACTGGTGAAGTCATTCATGCAAATGGTGGGTCCAACTTTAATTGAGGCCTAGGAGTCGGTAAGATCGATACAAGTAACAGGGAGACACAACATGCCCCATGCATTTGAAATGCCGCAAAAATATATAGACAAAATCGTCGCGCGTATGGGTCGCTAACATTCTCAGGAGATTTTTGAGACGGAAAAAACGGCGCTAGTGGTCGTCGATATGCAGAATTATTTCATGGACGAAAGCCAGCAGGCAGGCTGCCCCGTCGGCCAGACCGTGGTCGGCAACGTCAACCGCATCGCGGATACGGTCCGTCGAACCGGCGGTATTGTTATCTGGATCCAGAACATGGCGCCTGACGATACTCAGGAAACATGGAGTACGGCGCACGAACGGTATCTGCCCGAAAAAGCGAAACTCCGCGTAGAGTCTATGACACCCGGTGAGTGGCCATTCGAACTCTGGTCTGACCTCGACGTCAAGGACGATGACTTCCGCGTTATAAAGCGCCGGTACAGCGCCTTCATCCAAGGCTCATCCGACATCGAATTGATCCTCAAAGATAACGGGATCGAAAATATCCTCGTCTGTGGTGTAGCAACGAATGTGTGTTGCGAGAGCACAGCACGTGACGCGATGATGCTGAACTATCGAGCGTTGATGGTCTCGGACGGTTGCGCCACGTCATCCGATGAGGAACATACGAATTCTCTAATTGCGTTTTACACGCATTTCGGTGACGTGCAGAATACTGACGAACTTTGCGCACGGCTTGAGGCCTCTGACAGGCAGAACTCAACAGCCGCTGAATAAAACATAAGAAACTATAGGGAACAAAGATATGGCTGCCCCCGCCGCGCCGCAAACGCCGAAAGGCAAAACCGTCATCAGAAACATCGGCATGATGCTTTCCGGCGCAATGGAAAACCCAATCCTTAACGCCGATAGTCTTATCGCAATAGATGGCAAAATCGACTCCTTCGGTAAGGAGAAGGATCTTGATACTGATCAGGCGGACGTGAATATTGATGCACACGGAACCACATTGTGCCCCGGCCTGATCGACAGCCACGTTCATCCCGTTTTCGGCGACTGGACGCCTCGCCAAAACCAGCTTAACTGGATCGATTCATCGATGCATGGCGGCGTCACAACAATGATTTCTGCGGGTGAAGTCCATCTTCCCGGCCGGCCAAAAGATCCGAAAGGCGTTGTGGCCCTAGGTATTACCGCGCAACGCTGTTTTTCGGCCTTTCCCCCGGGTGGTGTAAAAGTTCACGCCGGCGCGCCGATCCTCGAAAAAGGTATGGTCGAGGAAGATTTCAAGGAAATGAGTGAGGCTGGCGTCAAGCTGCTGGGTGAAATTGGCCTCGGCGGCGTCAAAGCCGGCGACGAGGCAAAGAAGATGGTCGACTGGGCCCGAAAATACGGTATCCAGTCAACGATCCATACCGGTGGTCCTTCCATCCCCGGTTCCGGTCTAATCGACAAGGACGTGGTTCTGGAAGCCGGTGCAGACATAATCGGTCACATTAATGGCGGCCACACATCGCTGCCGCTCGACCAGATTCGTTGCCTTTGTGAAGACTGTAGTGCGGGGATCGAAATCGTCCATAACGGCAATGAGAAAGCGGCACTATTCGCTCTGCGGACCGCCTTCGAATTGGATCAATCCGAAAGGGTCATTCTCGGTACAGACGGTCCAGCCGGATCTGGCGTACAGCCGCTCGGTATCATTCGCATGGTGTCAATGCTGTCGGCTCTGGGCGACATCCCTGCCGAAATCGCATTTTGTTTCGCCACCGGCAATACTGCGCGAATGCGCGACCTCGACTGCGGTCTGATAGAGAAAGGTCGCGCCGCGGATTTCGTGTTTCTAGACCGCGCACAGCACACGGCGGGCAAAGACTTGTTGGAGAGCGTCCAGATGGGCGACATTCCTGGTGTTGGGATGGTCGTCATTGACGGTCAGGTCGCGTCAGGTCGCAGCCGCAACACCCCGCCGGCGGACACTATTCCAGAACTGGTTTAAATCATCTTCAGGTGTCGGTAGCCAACAACCCGTGCATGCCACCGGAAAGCAAAAATTTCTCGTCTCGTAAGGCTAATTGAACTTTCATCAGAAATTATCGGAGCCCGTCTTCCCCGACCATCTCATCTGTCGTTAACCCGCCGACGCGAGGGAACGGTCGGCCAGAGTCGGTCACCGATATTGCGACAAGAATTTCATTTGCCCGGGGAGCGTCAGCGAGACGAACTTCCATCCCATCGAAGTGGCTGCGCACGTAGGCGGCGTCCTTGTGGCCAAGCGGGACATCGATCGGCGTACCGGGCCCACCCAATTTTTTGACCGATGGAACCAAGGCCGCACCCTTCTCAACTTCCTTTCGCAGCGGTGCGCCTAACTTCGGATGCAAGATAGCCGCAGCATGTTCCCATTCGCCGTTCTCACCGACGATTGCCGCCTTCCCATAGCTCTCTGCTTCTTCAGGTGTAATGCCCAAAGCATCGACGCACATTTTGCCAAGCACTTCACCCAGTTCGGCACCGATATCCATCAGCGCCGATAGGTCTTCCTCATATGTGCCGGCGAACGGGTTTTCGATCACAGCCAGTGCCGCAGCCTTCCGCGTCGGCGGATTGACCTCTTTCCCGATATCCTGACGCGTTTCTTCAACAATCACCGATGTTTTGCGGATGTTGGCTGGCATTGCACCCCCCGTCATTACAATTTTGTTAGTATACATATGATGTTTAAGCGGGCGAGATCCGAAGTCAATAGCTGTACCGCGCAACGAGACCTGCATTTTTGATGGATTGCGCCTGCACCGTGCTCTGGTAAATTAGGAGAATTCTATCCAGATCAAAGAGCCTGAAGCTATGCCCGACGACGCCGTAATAGATACACTTAAATTCGGCATTGGACAGCCCGTCCTTCGGACAGAGGACCCCAAGCTGCTGACAGGTCGCGGAGAATTCACCGACGATTACAGCGCCGATGGGCAGGCCTACTGCGCCTTTTTTCGCTCGCCGGTCGCCCATGGAAGCATCATATCTATAGACACCTCTGCTGCGGAGGCGGCACCCGGCGTCATAGCAATTATTACTGGTAAGGACCTTAGAGACGCGGGCGTGAAAGACATTCCTTGCCCGATCAGTGTCAAAAGCAGAGACGGCTCCGCCGCCGTTGTTCCACCGCGTCCGGCAATGGCCGTCGGGCAGGTAAAACACGTTGGCGATCCCGTGGCCGCGGTTATCGCGGAGACTTCTATACAAGCACGTGACGCGGCGGAGATGATCATACTCGATACCGAGAACCTGCCTTCGGTTTCGGATCCCGTGGCGGCAGAGAAAAATGGCGCGCCTCAGGTCTGGGAGGAAGCGCCGGGGAACACCTGTCTGGATTTTCAATGCGGAGATAACGAAACAGTAGAGAAAGCCTTCGCCGATGCCGCGCACATCACCAAGATCGAGCTCACTAATACACGGGTGATCGTCAGTGCCATGGAACCACGCGCGACGGTCGCTGAATATGATCGCGGAACTGAAAAATTCACGCTCCACGTCGGCACGCAGGGCGTCGCCGGGTATCGTGGTGCGATGTGTAATATGCTCGACATCGAACCAGATAAAATGCGGATTATCTCGAAGGAAGTGGGTGGCTCATTCGGCATGAAGGGCAGCGCATTCAATGAAGCGATCGTGGTTCTGCATGCCTCGCGAGTGCTCGGCCGGCCGGTAAAATGGACTGCCGATCGATCAGAGAGCTTTCTGTCCGATCACCATGGTCGAGCGATGACGTTCGAACTTGGCCTCGCACTCGACAAGGACGGGAACTTTCTGGCGCTCCGAGTTGATGGGGTCGGCGACATGGGCGCCTATCTGACTTCGATGGGACCTTGGCCGGCGACTATGGTGACGAGCCGTAACATCATCAGCGTCTATAAAACGCCAGCTATTTCATACAACGCTAAATGTATTTTTACGAACACTGTTCCCACAGGCCCCTACCGTGGGGCCGGCCGCCCAGAATCAAAATTCTTCATGGAGCGCCTAATCGACAAGGCGGCAGAGGAAATGGGCATCGACAGGGTTGAACTGCGGCGTCTGAATTTAATTAGTCCCGACATGCTACCCCACGAAACACCCATCGATTTGACATACGACTCCGGGGAATTCGAGACTATCATGGATTTGTGCCTCGAACGCGCCGACTATGCCGGATACAATGCACGTAAGAAAGAATCGGAAACCGCCGGCATGATCCGGGGCTTCGGCGTCGCACCCTACTTGGAAACCACAGCAGGACCCGGCACAGAACTTGCCGACATCCGATTTGAGGATGACGGTACCGTTACGTTAGTTACCGGCAACAAGGATTTTGGTATGGGCCACGCGACACCCTTCGCACAGGTGTTGTCAACCAAACTTGGTATTCCGTTCGAGGCCATCAACCTCGTGCAGTACGATTCCGATGAGATGAGCACCGGCGCCGGCGGATCCGGCGGTTCACGATCCATGATCGCCGCCAGTGGCGCGATACTCGAATGCGCCGAGACCATCATTGAAAACGGAAAGAAACTCGCGGGTCACGTGCTGGAGGCAGCGGTCGAGGATATCGAATTCACTGATGGCGTGTTCACAGTCGTAGGGACAGACCGAAACATCGGAATAATGACGCTTTCACATAAGGCCCGCGAATTGGATGGCGCGGGCGATTTACCAGCGAACCTATCGCACAAGGTTAACCACGACACGGCCCCAATCAGCTTCCCGAACGGATGTCACATAGCAGAGGTAGAGATTGATCCAGATACCGGCGTGGTCGCCATTGATCGTTACACCGTGGTGGACGATTTCGGTGTGGTGGTAAACCCGCTGATCGTCGAGGGACAAGTCCATGGTGGCATCGCCCAGGGTATTGGCCAGGTTCTGGCCGAAGATACAATCTACGACGACGAAGGCCAGCTTATGACCGGAACGTATCTCGATTATCAATTACCAAGAGCCGACGATATCGCCCACATCAATTTCACAACACACGCGGTACCGTGCAAAACCAACCCTCTGGGCGTCAAGGGCTGCGGGGAAGCCGGAAATGGCGGATCCTACCCTGTGATCTACAACGCTATTATGGACGCGCTTGACGGCAATGGGGGAAAAGAACTGGGAATACCAGCGACTCCTCACCGCATCTGGCAAGCGATTAGGCAACGCGGATTGGGCGTAGGCTAAATTAAACCCCGCGGCACAAATGCCCCTCCGGTTTTTTTTGCTAGATAAATACTATTGACCCGTCAGCGCAGTCCGTCTTCGCCAACAACATCCTCGTTTTTTAAGCCGGCCGACCGGCTATAAATCCGAGGACCATTAGACATCGACTGTATCCAGACGATTTCGTTCGCTCGCGGGGCATCATTGATAGAGCATACGACAGTATCAAAATGAGAGCGGACGTATGCAGCATTGGCGTGAGCGATCGGCACGTCGATAGTGCAACCGGGGCCTCCTACCTTCTTAGTAGACGGAACGATCGCTGCCGATTTTTGCATCAACTGTCGCATTCCATATCCGCCGGGCTCGTGCCACAACGCGGCGTGCTCCAATTCGCCGTTTTCTCCAACGATGGCAGCCTTGCCATAGGCGACGATAGCATCCGCGCCACCCATTACCGCCATCAGTTTCTTGGACATTTCAATACCCATCGGTTTGAGCTGCTCCATTAATGGCAGGATGTCCTCTACATATTTTCCGGCATAAGGATTGTGCGTGACGGCCGCGATGTAGCCCTTCAGTTGCGGACGTTCTGCCGGTGGACCAAATTCGTGCAAAACCTCCTCGACATGCATCACAAACTTTCGGACCTTGACCAAATCTCCGAAATCTCCGTTGGTCGTCGTTTCCACTGCGATTCTTCCATCATCCATTATCATTTCCTTTTATGCTGACCGTTTCCGGCAGGGTCGCAGGCAAATCGCCCAAGGCCCGGATTTCATTTTTCAATACCAGCACCGCCGCCGTAATGAGTCCAGCCTCATACATGCGGCCAGCCACTTCGATGCCGTTGCCCAATGCTTTTTCAACTGTCGTCGGATCCAGAAGACCAACATTCACTGTCACCATTCTATCACCGAGGTCGGACTGATCGTCCTGTTCCGACGCCGGCGCTCTTTCTATCGCCTCATGATCTGCGTTCACGGCATTGGCTATAAGTGTCGCAGCCACATCCGCTGCCGCCGCGTTTTCAGCAAGCACCGTCACCGCGTCAGCAATTCCGAGAGACCAGCTTCGCCCTTGCCAACCACTAGTGGCTACACCTCGCACAGGCCGGTCGAACGCTAGTTCTGTTGTGCCGTCGATTGCGGCGTAAAAAAGCTGTCCTACGATACCTAACTTTAGCGTTTCTCCGGGCGTCAGGTAGACAGCTATGTCGCCGGAATTATTGATGTAAGCCTTCTCCAGGCAACGTCCATCGAGAAGGGCGCTCATCATCTCGTCAGCAACAGAGCCAGCGACCGCCGCCATCGGGGTCAAGAACGTTTCCCTATGCGGCCAGGCCGCGTCAAGCATTCGTATTGCCGTCGGTCCCTTTACATTGGGACGGAGGTCGCAGAGTGGCCGGCGCAGTACAGACAACTCCTTGGCCAATTCCACCAGAACCGTCTCGAATTTCAACCGGGCCTGCATGTAAGCTGCCGCGACTTCGTCGAGGGATCCAAACGCCTCTATTACGAGATCAATAGGCCCGTGCTGCAGGTGTAGCCGGCGACCATCTGCCAGCAATCCGACTTGTGGAACATCCATCCTGCTCAGGTGTCTTCCAGCGCCATTCGTTCTGCCAGAGGCCAAGGGTTATTGCCCTGCCAAGCCATGGGCTGAACGCCGTGCAGACCGCCTTCGCGAATAACGTCGGTAAGGGGCTTAATATGATCTTCGTAGCCTCCTAACGCTAGGTATTCCTCGCGTGACATAGAGAACTCAATAGGGGCTACTAGGGCTGGTGTCGGCACGTAACCGAAGGAATCGTTCGGCAAACGTAGAACGTCGACCATTACAGTAATGCCACCGCCGGGCCATACATATACGGGTGCGCCGCCACAGGTAACACGGGTACGCAATTCGCGCACCGAGCGTGTCAGCAAAACCGGGTTTACAGTTACCCCTGCCCGCAAAGACCCGCCAGCACCGCCCATGAACAAGACCGTGCTAAGCGCAGGTTCACAGTTTTCTGCAATCCGATCGACCGAAGTCTCGAGGTCGGCCGGCATTTCGGCGGGTACGGGTTTCAGGTCATCGTCCAGTATGAAGTAGGCCTGATCCTCGCCTGTGGTGCTCACCATCAGAAGACGAAGACCCGCCCATGCAACATCGGGGTCAATACTCTCTATTATTGATAGCGGTTCGGTGATGTCGGTACCGCCCCACCCAGCACCGGGCTCAGCTACCTGAAAGTAGCGGCCAGGTGTCGAACGGCGGCCGCGCACGCGAATACCAGCCGACGGCATATCTAGGAATTTTCCCGACTGGTGTTCCGAAAGAACACCAGTGATGTGATCATCTACCACAATGACTTCGTCGGCATGACCATGCCATTGCAGTGCGAACATTCCGATAGCAGCCGACCCACAGCCAACGCGCATCCGCTCCTCTTGATTTGTGTCAATTATTGGAGGTTCGCCGGCCTGAACCGTCAATGTTGCACCTCCATCAATTGTCATTTCCACCCGGTCCTTGTTGCAAAGAGACAACATCGACTGACATGTGACGTTGCCTTCTTTCTTCGCGCCGCCAGTCAGATGGTGTACGCCGCCGAGGGCAAGCATCTGTGAACCATACTCGGCAGTCGTTACATGACCGATTTTTTCACCTTTGACGCGGACCGGCGCCGATTCCGGGCCAATAAAGCGGTCAGTGTCGATCTTTACTTTGACACCGCAGTAGCTGAAAACCCCCTCCGATACGACCGTGACCATATCGACGTCATGATGTTCCGATGACACGATAAACGGTGCCGGCTTGTAATCGGGGTAGGTGGTGGTTGCGCCAATGCCGGTAATAAAGGACGGGGATTGGAAGTTCATCGATCCATCCCAGTCTTCCTGTTCGGGCAAGAACGGAACAAGCCCCCCGTTTTCATCAGAAATTTGCTGTGTAACGATCACCGGATCGGTCCGCGTCAGCTTTCCGTTGACATTACCGTAGCGGCTGCAGGCTCCGGTTTTTTCTGGGCGAATTCGACACAATACGGGACAGGCGTCGCAAGTGATGACGCCATCGTCTTTGACGTCGCCTGCTTTTATCCCGGACGCGCCTTCGGCCTTGGCCTCGGTTTTTTGGCTCATTATTTACTTCCCCTTTGAGCAAGGATCGCGGCTCGAACCCGATCCGGCGTAGCGGGTGCCTGTTTCATATGCACGCCAGTGGCATGATAGATTGCCCCGAATATGGCGGGCGGCGTTGGAATCAGAGCCGGCTCACCTATACCCTTAGCGCCGTACGGGCCCGTCGGTTCTGGGTCTTCAATCAGAAATACATCGATCGGCGGCACGTCACCGAAGGTTGGCATCAGATAATCGTGAAGGTTCTCGGTAAGGCCCGGGATGTATTCCTCCATTAGGGCGAGACCGAGACCCTGCGCCACTCCACCATGTATCTGCCCTTCGACCTGCATCGGGTTGATTGCAGCGCCTACATCGTGTGCGGCCCAAACGTGCAGCACTTTTACTGTGCCAAGCTCGGTATCAACTTCAACCTCGGCGACCTGGGCCCCAAACCCATATGTACCGTAGGGGTTTCCCTGCCCCATTTCGTCCAGCGGCGTGGCCGGGGGATCGAATGTCGCCTCGCCTAAAAGTACATTGCCATCATGTTTGTCGGCGGGAAGAACTGTCAGGTCAATCTCGCGGACCGCGGCGTCGTCTGTAACAGTAAGCTTCCCTTCACCAAACTCGAAGGTCGCATCGTCCCCGGCATTCGCCATGCGCAGTATCTGGCGGCGCAGATCCTCTCCGGCTTCCATGGCCGCACGGCCGGACACATACGCCTGTCGCGACGCCGAGCTTTTGCCCGCATCGGCCGTCAGATCCGTATCTCCCCAGACCAGATTAACCCGGTCCATGTGGATGCCAAGCGCATCGGCCACGACCTGAACCATCGTCGTGTTAGTACCTTGGCCAATGTCCTGCGCCCCAGAATATAGGGTAACGGTTCCATCAGAAGCTATACCGATCTGCATGGTTGAAGGGTTCGAGAGAGAGGTATTACCGCAGCCATACCACATGCAGCCTACGCCGACGCCACGGCGTTTGGCACCATGGGTCTCAGCGTTGAATTTCTCTGCCGCTACCCGGGCCCTTTTCCAAGGGGCCCGAAGCGCCTCAAGACACTGATCAAGTCCAGCGGAATATTCCAGCACCTGTCCCGTTGCTGTTTCCTGGCCTTTTCGGATGGCATTGCGGAGCCGAAAATCCAGCGGATCCATACCTATCGCCTCAGCCATGCGGTCCATTAGGTTATCATGTGCGATCGCGGCCTGTGGAATTCCAAACCCACGGAAAGCGCCGGCGGGCGTGCCATTCGTGAAAATACCGCGCGCCTTGGCCTCGACGTTGGGTACGAAATACGGGCCGGTGGCATGCACCGGGACCCGGTCCTTTACCGTCAACCCCCAAGAGACATAAGCGCCTGTGTCAAAATCGCCGTCAACCTCATAAGCAACCAGATCTCCATCCTTGGTACATCCATAACGCGCGGTGATTCGAGACGGGTGCCGCTTAGTGGACGCCGACATAGACTCGATCCGGTTCCACGTGCAACGGACCGGCTTATTCAAAATCCAGGCAGCAAGGCCGATTACCGGGTGGACGCCGAGGTCCAACTTCCCGCCGAAACCGCCGCCACACGCTGTAGGGATCACACGAACCGATTCATTGGGCAGCCCCAATATGTTGGCAACCTCGTCACGATCCATATAAGGGGCTTGGGTCGAAACCGTGATTTCCAGTCGGTCGCCGACACGCCGCGCCCACCCGGCTTCTGGCTCGATATAGCCGTGCTCTACAAATCCGGTCCGATAGGAATCCTCAATCACCACATCCGCGGTTTTCATCGCCGCAGCGGCGTCCCCTTTCTTCACGTACCCCTCAGCCATGACGTTGCCCGGATAGCCCTCGTGAATCCGATGGGCATCTTCAGCTAGTGCTGCATCGAAGCCGTAAATATCGTCGCGTTCCTGATAGAATATCGGCAGGTCGTCGTCCCGAATACCGAAGACGGTCTCGTAATCGCCGACCAGCGCGACCACATTTTCGCCTTTGAATCTAACTTCACCGTCAGCGAAGGCGGGCTGGTCCTTGATATTTGGATACACGCCGTAGCCATTCAGACCGGGTATGTCGGCTGCTGTCAGGATCCGTTCAAGACCTGACCATTCATCATACAACGGCTGAAAATCACCCAGCGTGAACGTCGCGCTCGCATGTGGGGAGCGTACTGCCCTTGCCCATAAAGCATCGCTCGGCGCCTGATCAGCGCCATATTTCTCTGTCCCATCGACCTTCTGGATACCGTCGGTTTTCAGCGCACGGGCTCCCATGGCGTCGCCAACATTTGGATACTGGAACGACTGTCCATTCGGCTGCACGACGTGCTTCACCGCATCAACGATATTGCGATAGCCGGTGCAGCGGCAAAGAACGCCGCCCATTGCGTCCATAATCTGTTTTTCGTTTGGCGTCTCATTGCGTTTGAAGAGGTCTACCGCCGCCATCAGCATGCCGGGGGTGCAGATACCGCACTGCGCCGCGCCGTATTCGTGAAATGCCCGCTGCAAGTCGGTAAGCCGCCCGTCCTGACCAGCGAGGCCCTCTACAGTAGTTACGTCCCGCCCCTCAACTTGCGCTAAGGGCACGAGACACGAACATACCTGTTCTCCGTCCAAAAGGACCGTGCAGGCACCACAATCGCCTGCATCACAACCGACTTTCGTGCCGGTGTAGCCGAGATCGTCACGCAACACATTGGCAAGCCGACAGACCGGATCGGCTGCGGTGACAGCCGATTTACCGTTGAGATTAAATGAAATAGACATATTTACTCCGTCAGTTCGGCAAGCGCACGCCGGACAAGCGTCAGCGCCGCGTCTCGGCGGTAATCAGCGGAGCCGCGTACATCCCCGATAGGGCTAAGCGGTAACAGATGATCCTCGGACACGAGATTGACCAAACCTGCATCGGCGGGTTTACCAGCAAGCAAAGTCTCAAGAGACGGAAGGCGCGTCGCCACCTCTGAACATGAACCAACGGCGATACGGCATCGACCGACAGTGCCATCTGCCGCCTTTTCAAGGACTGCGGACACCATGACGATCGAAATAACCAGATATTTTCGGGCTCCGAGTTTTAAGAACGTGCTTTTGGCACCATTATTACATTTCGGTATTAACAAACCGACAACTAGTTCATCACCCTTTCGCGCAGTCCGGCGATTTCCAAGAACGAAATCAGAGATAGGTATATCCCGTTGGCCGGAAACCGAGGCCAGCCGAACAAGCGCATCCAGCGCGATCAGTCCGGGGGCACCATCGGCGGCCGGCGACGCATTGCAAACATTTCCGACGATTGTCCCAGCGTTTTGGATCTGCATGCCGCCAACCTCCCGGGCCGCCAATTTCATGACCCGAAACCAGTCAGGCAGATCCGCGCGGATCAGATCAGTCCACGTTGCACCCGCGCCTAAAAAATAGTGATCACCCCTCTCTTCGATCGAACCTAAGCCCTCAATGCCTGTGACGTCGAGTACGTCTTCGTCTATTGGTTTACCGACCCGTGCCGGATAAAAATCCGTCCCGCCGGCGACAATAGTCCGTCCCCCTACAGATAGCGCGTCTAATGCCTCGGAAAGTGCCGTAGGTCTGAGATAGGATGACATTTAAAACTTGCGCTCCGGTTAACAACATTGTTTGTGTACATACAACTATTCGTTAGTCGGGTGGAGGTGTCAAGCGGCGTCAAATTCCTTTATCAAATACCGTTATTTAGCGGATGAAAAACAAACCCTGCATGCTATAACATGCCACCGGTGATCATGTGAAAAAGAAGCGTTTTGGCTGTATCTTAATCCACCGGCAACGGCTTGACGGAGAAGACCCCCCCGCCTAACTTGTTTGTACACGTATAATAATTTGGACAGTTTTCATGGCAACAAATGTCGCCCCCTCCGATGACGGAGAGCGCAAGGCTCTAGACTCTGTGGTGATCCGTTTCGCCGGTGACTCCGGGGACGGTATGCAGCTTACTGGCACACAATTTACTCAGTCGACAGCCCTAATGGGTAACGATCTCGCGACTTTCCCGGATTTTCCGGCAGAAATCCGTGCCCCGGCCGGCACCACGTTCGGCGTCAGCGCGTTTCAGATCAACTTCGCATCCTATGACATCCAAACCCCAGGCGACGATCCAGACGTTCTAGTTGCTATGAACCCCGCAGCATTAAAAGTCCATCTGAAGGACGTTCCTAAAGGCGGGACAATTATTCTTAACGTCGATGCGTTCACAGACCGCAACGTCGCGCGCGCCGGATATGAGGAAAGCCCTCTCGACGACGGCACCTTGGACAACCATGTCGTCATCGCGATCGAGATTAATAAACTGACAAACGCTGCCGTCGCCGATTGCGACGTGACTTCCAAGGAAGCTACACGCTGCAAAAATTTCTGGGCCCTCGGGCTGATGTGCTGGATGTATAACCGAGACCGCCAGCCGACCGTCGAGTGGGTCGAACAACGGTTCGGAAAACTGCCGAATATAGCAGCGGCAAATATAGCGGCTCTCAATGCAGGCCACGCCTATGGAGAAACCGTCGAGCTACCATCTGGTGTCGAAGCCTATGTCGTGCCGAGAGCAGATGTTCAACCCGGCACCTATCGTGCCGTCACCGGCACTGAAGCAGTCGCCTGGGGCCTTGTCGCAGGCGCCAAAAAAGCGGGACTTGAACTTTTCCTTGGTTCCTATCCGATTACGCCAGCCTCCGCCCTGCTGCACACCCTGACCGGCCTAAAACCTCACGGCGTTACCACATTCCAGGCGGAAGACGAAATAGCCGCGGTGTGCTCGGCGATCGGCGCAGCATATGCAGGTTCGCTGGGCGTTACGTCATCCTCCGGACCAGGTATTGCGCTTAAGACCGAAGCTATCGGGCTTGCTTTGGTCACCGAACTACCGCTGGTAGTTGTCAATGTCCAGCGCGGCGGGCCCTCAACCGGTCTTCCGACGAAAACCGAACAATCTGACCTATTCCAGGCAGTTTATGGCCGTAACGCGGATACACCGCTGCCGGTAGTTGCGTCGCGTACCGCCGGTGACTGCTTTGAAACAGCGATCGAGGCGGTCCGTCTAGCCACCAAATACATGACACCGGTCATCCTCCTGACCGATGGATTCCTCGCCAATTCGGCGGAGCCTTGGGAAATTCCGGACGCCGATGCCATTGCCGATTTTCCGGTCGAATTCCGTTCCAACCCCGACGGCTTCCATCCATACCTTCGCGACGAAAAAACGCTGGCGCGAAACTGGGCTATTCCCGGCACTCCAGGGCTGATGCACCGCATCGGCGGAATCGAAAAAGACTATGACAGTGGTCATATTTCCTATGATAGTGACAACCACCACAGAATGACGAAAGTTCGCGCCGCCAAGATCGACGGCATTGCCGACGACATACCGTCTCAGGAGGTCGCCACCGGCCAAGACACCGGTAAGCTCGCGGTTGTCGGCTGGGGATCGACCTTTGGGGCAATTAACCAAGCGGTCCGGCGCTGTGTTGCTGACGGGATAAGCGTATCGCACATCCACCTGAGGCATATACACCCCTTCCCCAAAAACCTCGGGGACCTGCTTTCGGGTTTCGATCAGGTCATGGTGCCAGAAATGAACAACGGACAACTCGTCCATGTACTGCGCGACAAGTACCTCGTCGACGCTGAAAGCATTACTCAAATAACGGGTCAACCCTTCAAGGTTTCGACCCTTGAAAGCGAGATCCGCTCGCGGGTTGGAGGATAAGCCATGAACGTCGAGACCCCTGTCGAAGCCTTAAAGCCAAACGACTACGCTTCCGACCAGGAAGTCCGCTGGTGTCCCGGATGCGGCGATTATGCTATTGTCAAGGGTGTACACCGCACACTTGCCGAACTGCAAATTCCGCTTGAAAAGCTCGTGTTTTTCTCGGGCATTGGCTGCGCGGCACGGTTTCCCTACTACATGGCGTCGTATGGTTTTCACACTATACATGGACGCGCGCCGGCACTGGCCACCGGCGCGAAGCTCGCTAACCCTGACCTCGACATCTGGGTCGTGATGGGCGACGGCGACGCTTTATCGATCGGCGGCAACCACACGATGCACGCTATCCGCCGTAACGTCGATCTAAACCTGTTGCTGTTCAATAACGAAATATATGGTCTGACCAAGGGTCAATATTCACCGACAAGTCAACTCGGCACCCGATCACCCTCTACACCGCAGGGTTCAGTCGACGCACCGCTGACGCCGCTTACCCTTGCCCTCGGGGCGGGTGCAAGGTTCGTTGCCCGCACCTTCGATACTAACCAGAAACAGATGCCAGGCGTCTTAAAAGCCGCGCACGCTCACAAGGGCGCCTCTCTCGTCGAGATTATCCAGAACTGCATCGTTTATAACGACGGCGCGTTTGACGGATGGACTGACAAGAAAGTGGTGGGCGACAATTCAATCACGGTCGAGCATTCCAAGCCGTTGATTTTTGGCGCTGACAGCAACAAAGGTATCGCTCGCGCCGAGGACGGTTTCGGCATCAGAGTTGTCACAATTGGTGAAGACGGTATCACCGAAGAGGATATCCTTGTTCATGACGAGACCAACAAGATGCTCGCCATGATGCTCGCTGATATGAAGCAGCCGGAATTCCCAGTCGCGCTCGGCGTACTCTATAATAATCCGAGTAAAGCTTATGACGAGGCGGTCCATGAACAGCTCGCCGCCGTCAAGGAAGCCAACCCGGCCGGCACCATCAACGAGATGCTCCGCAAAGGGCGGACCTGGACCGTATCTGAAGGAGCTTAGCCCCTCTTTTCAGGTGTTCAGGCTGCAAAACGCGCAAAAGGCGAGGTTGCCGGTTAGTTGCTGGGCGTTCTAATTGAGTGGATTGGCCGCCAGTGACGGATTACCCATCCCGCGGGGCGTTCTTTTATACCCGGGGTTCCCGCCATCACGCCTCGCTGCGCGATCGTCTCATCGAGGCCGACAACAGTTAGCGGAGTAAAGCCGACCGGCAGTGGCGGAGCGTTTTGCGTCTGCCGGTCTATTAGTGTCAGGGAACCTTCCATCTGCACGGCCAGGTCCGGTTCCAAAGTTCCCATCGGCCCCTGCACAAGGTTGCGGTCCCAGTTGATCATATTGGGCCGGAAATTAGGATCGACCGACAGCCGCCCAGCCTTAGATGTGTAGGTATTACTGCTCATTACGTCGGGTCCGGCCAACCGGTACAGGGCCAGGAACGGCGCCCGGACGTCTTGATCGCAGTAAAAGCGTTGGGCGGTTAGGAAACCTGGTATCGTTAGCAACATGCTAATATGTTTCCAGTAGAATTCGTCGAATGCCGCGCGTTGTTCATCTGTCTCATGCGGATAATCGCACTCGACCATATAATAGGTAGCCTGTTCTTCCATTTTAGGGCTTTTGCGACACAGCCTCGCCGTCCATCACTCCTAAGACGGAGCCCGAGGGCGACTGGAGGGGGTGATACGCTTGAGCGGACAACATGACGATTATTCAAAAAAGGGATTTACACCCTGTGAGTGATCCGTCAAATCGACCACCCCCTGGATGGTAGGCACTTCGGAAATAATAGCGTTCTGCACGCCCTGCTGGAGTGTTACGGCGGAGGACGAACAACCCTGACAGCCACCTTCCATCCTCACGTAGGCGATATGATCAGCGACGTCAATCAGCGTGATCTGCCCGCCATGGGCGGCAACCGCCGGGTTCACCTTTTCATCAAGCAGTTGCATAACAGCCTCGGCCTCAGGACCCGTGGGCGGCTCTTCTTTGCCGTTGAGAAGCCAGTCCGGAATTTCCGCAGCGGGCGCTTCGCCCACCCACGTCACGCTCTCCACCTCCGGTACATGGTGCGATATAATGTTAGTCATCATGTCGCGCTTCTGCGCGCCACCGCCTCCAATTAGCTCCAGCGTCAGCGTCCCGTCAGCAAATTTCTTAAAAAGAACCTCGCCGCCATAGGCTTCTATCGCTGGACGAATTCTGCCATCCAGCAACTCAAGAAGCCGCAATACTACAGGTTCCGCGATGACAGGTTCCCCTGCCCCGTAATGTTCCATTATAGCGCCTAGGACAGCCGGCTTAAGGATATACCATTCGGTACCACCCGATCGTCGTAATGTAATGTCGTCAAGGGATAACGATACACCTTCCACGCCTTCGATTCGCAGCAAACGCCGCGCCAGCGGAGAAATATCCAGCGTTTCCGCTTCGCTGAGCGGCTCTTTGCCGACTGGCAGCACTGGTTCGCCTGGCGTGAACCGCATCAGTTCAGGGTCATCCTCAGGATGGGTCTGAATAAACATGCTCTTTCTTACTTTCTTGTTCTAACCGGGTCTTCCACCGAGGTAACCATTGGGTTGTTCTCTCAGGTTATTCAGCGGCAGAGATTCGACCTCAAAGAAATAATTTTACTGGCCGTAGCGCTTTTCCACATAATCCTCAATAAGGTGGCGAAATTCGTCTGAAATCTCAGGACCACGCAGCGTCATTTTCTTCTCGCCATCAATAAAGACAGGCGCCGCCGGATCCTCGCCGGTACCGGGAAGACTAATACCAATGTCAGCGTGTTTAGACTCGCCCGGACCGTTCACGATACACCCCATCACCGCGACTTTCAGCTCCTCAACCCCCGAATATTTTGCACACCAATCGGGCATGCGGTCACGAATGTGCCCCTGAATACTCTGGGCCAGTTCCTGGAAAACCGTAGATGTCGTCCGACCGCAGCCGGGACAAGCGGCTACCAGCGGTATAAAGGAGCGGAGCCCCATCGTCTGGAGCAACTCCTGAGCCACTACAACCTCACGTGTGCGATCGCCGCCAGGCTCCGGTGTCAATGAAATGCGGATGGTGTCCCCTATTCCTTCCTGCAGCAAGATGCCCAGGCCGGCGGCAGACGCCACCACGCCCTTGGTGCCCATCCCCGCCTCGGTTAGGCCGAGATGCAGTGCATAGTCACAACGGGATGCCAGGTCGCGATAAACGGAAATCAGATCTTGCACCGCCGAGACTTTAGCGGAGATAATTATCCGGTTGCGCGGCATACCGAGTTCCTCGGCACGTTCCGCAGACATCAGGCCGGACATAACCATCGCGTCGCGGGTAACCTGGGCCGCATCCCTAGGATTTTCGGAGGCGGTGTTTTCATCCATTAGGCGGGTCAAGAGTTCCTGATCAAGCGAACCCCAATTAACACCTATGCGGACTGGCTTTTCGTATTTGTTCGCGACTTCAATCATGGTGCTGAACTGTGTGTCTCTCTTTTCCCGGAAACCCACATTCCCGGGGTTTATTCGGTACTTCGAAAGTGCCTCGGCGCAGTCCGGGTTCTCACTCAGTAGCTTATGGCCAACATAGTGGAAATCTCCAACCAGCGGCGTGTGAACACCCATCAGAGCTAGCCGATCGCGGATATATGGTACGGCCTTGGCTGCTTCGTCGCGGTCGACGGTAATACGCACGATCTCGGAGCCAGCCTTTGCAAGGGCAGCCACCTGTTCAACGGTCGAATCAATATCCGCCGTGTCGGTATTGGTCATCGACTGAACAACAATCGGCGCCGGACCGCCCATCGTGACGCCACCGACATCAACGGCGACACTCTTGCGCCGTGGAGGAGTTCCGAAGGTAGATGTCTCGCTCATCGCTGCTCCGTCAATCTCAAGCAGGTATAGCCTGATCAGCCCGGAAATCCAGAGACCTTTCAGCCTCGATTACCGACATTAACTGTTCGTACTCGGTAATGACTGGGAACTGAGGAAATTCGTCGATCACGTTCTTCGGTGGGCGGAACAAGAACCCGGCGTCAGCCTCCCCCAGCATCAAAGTATCGTTATAGGAGTCACCCGCAGCGCAGGTGTAGAAATTCAGTTCCTTGAACGCTCTCACCGCGGCACGCTTATGGTCCCGTAGGCGCAGACGATATCCAGAAAGACGTCCGTCCCCGTCGACCTCGAGGCGATGACAGAACAGCGTCGGCTGACCCATCTTGACCATCAGTGGACCGACAAACTCGTAAAAGGTATCCGACAAGATGACGACCTGATATTTCGCCCGTATCGCGTCGAGAAAATCGCGAGCACCGGGCAATGGCTCGATCCCGTTGATGATGGGTTGGAGCGCATCAATCCCGAGGCCGTGGTGATCGAGGATATCCAACCTATATTTCATCAAAACGCCGTAATCAGGCTCATCCCGCGTGGTACGCCGGAGGTCATCGATCCCGGTGCGCTCCGCAAGCTCGATCCAGATCTCGGGCGCGATCACACCCTCCATGTCGAGACATACGATTTTCAAAGGAGTTACCTGCTAGTTTTTAATATCGGCGGTATAGCAGGCGGACTTTTCAGCGGCAAACGCGAATAAACATCATAGTTTACCTCCATCACAGCCTGATCAGGCCGATGCACAAATTTTTTCGCTGACAGACTAGTATTGATAATAGACAAATTAAGTCTCCAGTGACCAACAGCTGCCATATCTTGACAAATTAATATTTTCATATGAAAATTTTTCATATTGAAGACAAGAGAAAGAATGCTGATGGCCACCGTCCAAAAACTAGCCGATGTTAGCGCCGACCAGCTTATTCAGCGGGCTATCCAAATGAGGCCTGAAATCTCCAGTCAGGCGGATGAGACAGAAAAAAATCGTCGGGTTTCTCAAGAATTTATCGAAGAAGTCCGAGCACAAGACTTTTTTCGGATTTTTCTGCCAAAGAAGTACGGTGGGCTTGAATTCGACAGCGCCACCGCGACCCGGATCTCGCTTGAATGGTCCTCCGCAGACGCCTCCACCGGATGGGTATGCGGCCTCGGCATCGTCCATCAGGGGCTGATAGCGCAGTTCCCTGTCGAAACGCATGATGATGTCTGGGGTAACAACCCTTGTCCCATGACCTGCGGTTCCTACGCTCCAGCCGGACAAATGACAGCCGTCGATGGGGGGTACAGGTTGACGGGTGAATTTCACTTTTCCAGTGGTGTTGATGTGTCCGACTGGGCGGTCCTGGGTGTGTTTTTTCCGCCCGAGAACAAGGACGGTCCACCCATACCCGGCTTCACCTTAGTTCCAAGATCGGATTTTGATATTGACGACAACTGGCACGTCATGGGGTTGACCGGCACGGGCTCAAAAACCATCGTGTGCAAAGACCTATTCATTCCGGCGCACCGACGGGTCACGTTTGCCGAGCTGGTTTCCGGCAATTCGCCAGGTTACCAAGTGCTGCAGAACGACTTATACCGCTACCCTATTCTATCCCTAGTCGCCTATGCCATCTCTACACCGGCATTGGGGGCGCTGAATGGCGCCGTGGATAAGTTTTTGGATGCGATCAACGGACGTACGACCCGCGGCGCTGTTGTGCTGGGCGGCAGTAAGATCCGGGATTTTCAGGCCGTCCAGATGCGTGTCGGACGAGCTGTCGCTAACCTTAAAGCGGCAAAGGCTATGCTGTTCGCACAGATAGAGGACTCCCGCGCGGCGGTGATGGATAGGGGCGAAATTCTCGATGTGACCGGTCGTCTCGATAATAGGCTCACACAGGCGAAAACGGTGGAACTATCCGTTGACGGTCTCGACCAACTTTTCGGCGCCGTCGGGGGTAATGGCATCCATACTTCGCAGCACGTGCAGAGAGCTTGGCGTGATGCCCATGCGATCTCCCATCACATCAGTTTTAACTGGGACGCCCTTACCTCTATGTACGGACAGCATCTGTTAGGTCTCGAGCCACAGGGGCAGTATTGATATGGCCGCGTGTTGTATTGCGATACCAGGCGCCGGTTATTTGGAAGGTTTGCTCGTCGCATTCATAGGAATGCGGTCATGAGTGTCAAACCGCCGGATTTTCATCTGGAACATTTTTTGCCATACCTCGTTCATCGCGTCGGCTCGCGTCTGGCCGAGGGTTTTAAGGATGGGTTCGACGAAGTCGGTCTGAACCTTCAGGAATGGCGTGCTGCCGCGGTGCTGTATGAATTTGGCCCGCAAACAATGGGCGATATCGCGCGACGTACAAATATCAATGCCTCAACTATGACCCGGCTAATAGGCCAGATGGAAAAAAACGGGCTAGTCGAGCGTGAACGTCCTATGGCAAATCAGCGTAACGTGTATGTTCGGCTTCTCGAAGAAGGTAGTCGTCGTGTCCAAACCCTTATCCCGAAAGTGATCGACTACGAAACCGATTTGAGCGCCTGTTTTTCGGACGCAGAACTGCAAACTTTCAAATTGCTACTCGAAAAACTCTTCCACAGTCTGGTTCGCGACACGCCTGACACGGAGAGACTGGCCGGCTAGGCACAATATGCGATTATACGGGCGTGCGACAGGAACATCTTACTCGGCTGCAGACGGGCACCGCCGTTACTGCAGATGACAGCACAAAGTTCAGCTATTGCAGGTAGTGGAGACTATATCGAACTTACCTAAGCAGAGCCCAAACGCTGAGATATAAAACAAGTAGACAAGATCAAAACCTGCCATTTTACGATGGAAATAGGTTTTCTAGCGCGTATTAGGGAACTTGTCAGAACCCGGCCCACGATTCTAATGTTTGAATTTGTTAGGAAGGTTGGTCCAAAGAAATGAATATTAATCCAATCTCTCCCGCCGGCGGCGCGGTGCTGACCGGTATTGACCTTAGAACGGAACTCTCACCGCAGAATGCGGAAATGATACGACATTCTTTTCTCGAATACGGTGTGATCGTAATTCGTGGCCAAGAATTGGAAGCCGACGACCAGATCAGGTTCTGCGACGCTATGGGAGGGACGGCCACCCGGGGCAAACCCGCGGATCAACGCAAAGACGATGCCGACAACGCCTATGACGGCGCCGTACACGTCGTTACTAACCTGACCGAGGACGGCAAACCACTCGGGTCGTTCGGCGACGGCGAAGTATGGTTCCATCACGACGGCAGCTTCAAGGAAATCCCATACGCTGCGACGGTTCTATATGGCATGGCCGTCACCTCAACCGGCGGTGAGACCGTCTTCGCGAATATGTACATGGCTTATGACCGGCTGAACCACGGTACAAAACGAAAGATCAAAGGGCTGAGCGGTCTGAACATATACGATTACGCCAGCACCGGCCGCGTCGACCTAGAACGAGATATCTCTAGCATCAATCACTGGATCCACCCTTTGGTAATCCGGCATCCTGATACGGGGCGGAAAGCGCTCTATATTAGCCCCCTGATCACAGCACGCGTAGAGGGACTGCCGGCGGCGGAAAGTGACGCTCTTTTAGAAGAATTATTTAGTTACAAAGATGACGAGGACATTACCTTCGAGCACAAATGGGAAGCAGGTGACCTAGTGATGATGGACAATCGCAGCATTACCCATGCTCGGAAGGATTTTCCATCAGGCGAGCCACGCATGTTGCGAAGGACCATGGTAGAGGGGGTTCCGGTTGGACCTTAAGACAATACAGTTTAACTCCCCTAAATTTTTACGTGAGAATAACCATGTTGTTTAAAGGACTCTTCAGCAAAAACGCACCAACTTTGTCGTTCTCGCCTGATATTCCAGAGGAGGAAAAGGCCAGTCTTCTGTCAGAGCTGAACGACTGTGCAAACCGACGTGGTGGATCTCTACAAAATGCCCGCCGCGCGAAGGCTCTGGGCGATTTATTCAACGCGCTTTCACCCACTGGCAAAGAAATTTTTGCCAACCTCCTAGCCGGGACCAACGACAGCGCTGAGCGATCAGCAGGAGAGCGGTATTCAGAAATTGAGGAAGCTGAGCTATTCGGGGGATCAGACAGCAAATTGGCAGTTCTGGAGATGTTTGAAACCCCGCGACGTCGCCTATTGGCATATCTTGGGACAACACCGGGCGGGAGAGGTTTACTGCACGAAATCAGTGCACTTTCACCCCCGGAAGTTCGGCAGGACATTCGCGACCTTCAGCCCGACTGACCCTTGCAAAAATTTAGGATATTTAAGCTTATATCTTGCAGCAATTTATTTATTTAATTTCGAAATCCGCAGTCTTTAAACGGCGGGTCTGGCGACGGTATTCGTACATGAAGCCGGGCCACTGGGTGGTCACCTTGCCCGACGGGTCCTGAAAGTAACTGTGGCACATATCGGCCAACAACACCGTTTTCCCCAGACGCACCTGAATATCGGAGTTAAACGCATCCTGCACCGGTCGACGAACGGAAACCTGCCTGACGCGGGGGCGACTGAGGAGCCGCGCCGCGTCGACGATATACCTCGCCTGACTTTCCAGCATATAGACAATGCTGCCTGCAATATTCGTATTAGGCCCATACATCATGAAAAAATTCGGAAATCCGGCAACCGTCATGCCAAGATAAGCCTCCGCACCATTTTTCCAAACGCGATTGAGATCATTACCATCGGGTCCGGTAATTTTTAGCGGCGTCAGATATCGTGTAGGTGTGAAACCGGTCCCGTATACGATAATATCGGCTGCATGAAATTCCCCATCACCGGTTATGACACCGCTTGGTCGCAGTTCCGTAACGGGGCTGTCGATCAGTTTGACATTCTCTCTCGATAGAGCCGGGTACCAATCGTTCGACTGTAATACACGCTTGCATCCCAGCGGATAGGATGGTGTCAACTTTCGGCGCAGCGACGGATCCGGAATTTCCCTTTCGAGGCGGGCCAGGAACTGTGCTTGCGCCTGCTCTGTCATTCGCTTCGATCCCCGCCGTCGGGAACGTCGTTCCTGTTCCAGATAGATGCCGAACCTATCGGTACTCCGCCGAATTCGATCCAGAACCCCGTGTACCTGAGACACTGGCCTGCTGTCCCGCGGCAGCACGTATTGCGGCGATCTCTGAAAAACAAGTAGGCGACGGACCTCAGGTGCAATTTGCGGTACAAATTGTATCGCGCTCGCGCCAGTTCCTATAACCGCCACATTTTTATTCGCCATTTTGCAGTAATGATCCCATCGCGAAGAGTGGAACTGCCGCCCCTCAAAATTGTCCCGCCCGAGCAAATCTGGCACGAGAGCCCGATTAAATAGTCCCACCGCCGAGACCAGCATCTCCGCTGTTTCATTTTTGCCGTCAGCGGTTGATATTTGCCACCGCGCAGAACTTGTATCGAAACTTGCTTCAGTGACCTCAATGTTAAAGCGAATATGGTCGCGAATACCGAAGCGTTCTGCACAGTATTTAAGATAGCCAAGAATTTCAGGTTGCCGACCGAACCGCTCTAGCCATGAATAATTGGATGCGAAGGAATATGAATACAGGCGTGACGGCACGTCGCAAGCCGCCCCTGGATATGTATTGTCCCGCCATACGCCGCCAACCTCGCTGCCGCGCTCAAGGATCGTGAAATTATGGAAGCCTGCCCGTTTAAGGCGGACGCCCAATCCGATTCCACCAAATCCTGCGCCTATAATGACGATTTTCATCGTTGTTCAATCCACCTTTGGTGCGCCCACGTTCTCCTCCAACAATCCAGTATTTCTCATTCGGTTTCCAGTACCAACGCATTACGATTTTTGCAGGCCATTAGATCGCATGAAACGCGATTTATGACTTTGAGAAATGGGCCTCAGTTGGACCTATGGCCGATAAAAAGGAAATCGCATACGCTGTCTTATGGTTTGCATCGCCGGAAGGCGGGTTCATTAAAGGCCAGCTCATTTCACCAAACGGTGGCCAGACCACAGTGGGCATTTAGGGAGAATGAATATGTCGGGTCAGAAACTATCTGTCATCCATACGGAAGACACCGAATTCGTCAGCGATGGAATGCGTAAATGTTTTGAATATCGCGATCTAGGCATTAAGGAGGCGACAGGTGGCAACTTCCATGCCCATGTAATTCGCGCTATCGATCAGGAGGAAGATGGTATCGGTCTGCACCGCCATAACGAGATCGAATTCCAGATGGTATATATTTTAAAAGGATGGATGCGGTTCTGGTATGAGGGAAAAGGCGAAGTCGTTGCCAAACAAGGGACCTGCATCCTCCAACCGCCAGCGGTGAAGCATGATGTACTGGAATGGTCCGATAACCTGGAACTTCTAGAAATCACTTCACCTGGCGACTTTACGTCGGAAGCTCTTCAGGCCACGAAATAAAACAATAAGGACTCCAATCAGAGGAAACGGACAACGCTGATTACAGTAATCGCAGGTCCTGACTGTTAGAAAAATTGCTGATTTAGACGATATCGCTGATCAGCCGCCCGCGGACGGTCGACCCGAAACAGCCGTATGCCACCTTTGCACGTTCCCACAGTTCTCGGGGATAAAGAGTTTCCTCGAGATGGCAAAGTCAATGGCACAAAACGCCGTGATATCGGCGAAAGTGAATGTATCTCCCGTAAGGTATTCGTTTTTTCCGAGTTGGTCGTCGATTTTTCGGAAGAAACGGCCAAGGCGTAATTCGCCGCGTTTTGCCAACTCGGGTATTTGTGGGATCTCCATATCATAGCCGGACAGTCCGCGACCCACAAACAGCCGGTGCGTGTTGCGGAATACTTCCGATACGGCCATCATTCCTTCCCATTCGGCTAGACGGTCCCACATGTCTACCTGGGCAACTTCCTCTGGGCTCCGCCCCATTAATGGATTGTCCGGATACAGGGTTTCGAGATACCGACAGATGGTGCTCGCCTCACCGATCCAATCACCGTCATCTAGTTCCAGCAGCGGCACCCGTCGATGAGGGTATTTCGCGCAGTATGCGTCGCTTAGTTGTCCAGGGTTATCGGGATTGCTGGCTTCTTCTATCTCGATATCTATACCCTTCTCACTAACAAACAAGAGTGCTCGCCTAGGGTTAGGCGCAGATAACCAAGTGTAGAGTTTCAAATTCCCGCTCCCCGTTCAGGCAAACGATCAAGCAATTGATCGGTTTGAGAAATCGGCGCAGCGGGCAAACTTTCCGACAGCGCCACAATTTACCAGCAGTCTGTCAAATACTCCGCATTTGACTCACTTGCCGTGTGCTATTTGTAATAATACCGTTAAAAA
>JAYYZV010000062.1:0-16350 GCA_036339975.1 Pseudomonadota bacterium
AACGATTTGGGTGAGAAAACAGCGGCGTATCCATTTCCGGCAGGGAATACAAATGCGATTGCCGTCAGGATTAATGCGATCGCCGCGGAACTAAGTTTTAATCTGGCTTCCAAGCCTAACTCCTGACGTAAACGGTGGACCAGCAAAATCGGTCTGTCAAAGCTGTAGTTATTGCTTGCACACAGGATGGAAGCCAGGCCCGTCGCACTAACAACTCGGTCAGTTGATAATACCCTCAAGCCAGCCCTTGGGCTTTCGAATGATCTTAGGTGTCCGGCCCTTCGTAGGCGGATCTCCAAGAGATGCATTTTCACGCAGCCTTTTGTTTTCCGCCTCAGCATCAACGATCGTGCCGGGCTCACGTCGGTCCTGCCAGAAAATAAGCTTATCGGCAAAGTTAACATTTTCAGTCGCAAGAATTGAGGATTCGCGATTGATTTGCTGACGGATGTTGGGATCAGGGTTGGTCGCACCCGCTTTTGACAAAATTGCGGATTCACCGATCGAATCGGTCGAAACATTGCGTGTCGACGCATTTGGGGCAGCACTTTTGACCACCAGGTTTCGCGCCGAATCAAATATCTTATTCTCCTGAGGACGTTCGACACCCGGCCGAGGCGGCCGTAAACCGAAATCCGGCGGCATACTCAGAGGTGCCCGCGTGACGACGGCAAATTCGTCCGGTGCTTGCTTGCCGATCCCAATGGCTTGACCTGCACCCTCACATCCTCCGGCGAGTAACCCGCCGACAATTATCGACCCAATTGAAACCTTGATCAAAATAGTCTGACTCATCCTAGGCATTTTTTGTTAGCGTTAGCCCTTTAACTTATTGTTGCGGCGATCCGTAATCAAGCAGTCAAACAATAGCATAATTACGCCAATCGTGATGGCGATATCCGCAAAATTGAAAGACGGCCAATGGTAACCTGCGACGTGAAAATCCAAAAAATCCGCCACCGCCTGATAAACAACACGGTCAATAGCATTTCCAAGCGCACCGCCTATCAATAGACCGAGGGATGCGGCAAGCCAACGAGTTTTCACATTTCTGAGCCAAACTGCAAGAACGACGCAAATGGCCAAGGCAAGCCCACCAAGAAAAACCTGAGCCCAAGGCCAACTACTGCTGAATAGGCCAAAACTGGCACCCTTGTTCCACACCATTACGACATTGAAAAACGGCGTTACTTCAATAATCCGGGGCGAGGCCATCAAGTGATGGACAATCCAGTATTTGCTGGCCTGATCGAGAATGATCACCAAGCACGATATTAAAAATCCCCGTTGAATCAAGCCTCTGATCTCATTCAGGCACGGAAGAAAGATACGCGATAGAAGCGACACATCTGTTGCAAATATCAGGGTGATCTCGGTTGCTACCAATTTCCGGCAACACCTGCCAGCACCTTTCGCATTTCTTACCGTCGGCGGGCGCCGGGACCACTGTCACACCCGGCACGTCGTCCAAACTGAAACCCTCTCCCTCACCCACGTTCAGTGTGGCGCCAGAGGTAATGCAAATCTCCGCGAGATCAACACCATGGAGACTATTGGTATAGTCTTCCGATACCGATATGACCGGCGCAGCCTGCAAGCTCGAACCTATCCGTTTCTCGGTACGTTCGACCTCGAGCGCCCCGGTTACAACACGGCGAACTTGTCTAATTTTTTCCCATTTTACCGCAAGCCCCAAATCTTCCCAATCGGACGGGATATCGGGAAATGTCCGCAAGTGAACGCTCTCGTTGTCACCGGGATAACGCGCACGCCACGCCTCCTCGGCTGTAAAACAGATCACTGGAGCCAACCAAGCTGTCAGACAGGAAAAAAGATGGTCAAGGACGGTTCGTGCAGCCCGACGACGCTTCGATCCCGGCACATCGCAATACAACGCATCCTTTCGGATATCAAAATAAAAGGACGACAGATCAACAGCACAGAAATTGTGGAGCGCAGTAAACATGGAATGAAAATCGTATTCGTCGATGCATTTACGGATAAATGCATCCATTTCGGTCAAGCGGTGCAAAACCCATCGTTCCAGCTCGGGCATATCGGAAATATCGATGCGCTCTGCCTCGTTGAGCCCATTCAGATTGCCAAGAATATACCTAAGCGAATTCCTTAGACGGCGATAAGCATCAGCCTGATACTTAACGATCTCCGGACCAATTTTCAGGTCTTCCGAATAGTCAGACGCAACCACCCAGATCCGGAGGATGTCGGCGCCGTATTGTTTAATGATTTCCTGCGGTGCAACAATATTACCGGTCGACTTAGACATTTTCTGTTTGTCTTCAGCCAGAACGAAACCGTGTGTCAGGACAGCGTCGTAGGGAGCTCTCCCTCGTGTACCACATGATTCCAGTAAGCTAGAGTGGAACCATCCCCGATGCTGATCGGATCCTTCCAAATAAATTGAGGCAGGCCACTTCAGGTCTTCACGTTCTTCGAGAACAAAGCTGTGCGTCGAACCGGAATCAAACCAAACATCGAGGATATCGAACACCTGCTCGAAATCATCAGTGTTGTAATTATCTCCCAAAAAACGTGACGGGTCGGATGCGAACCACGCATCGGCACCTTCTTCAGCAATCGCCAAAGCGATACGTTCCTGTACAGCTTGATCTGCAAGGACTTCACCAGTTTTCCTGTTAACAAACACCGTGATCGGTACACCCCACGCGCGTTGGCGGGAAACCACCCAGTCGGGGCGACCCTCTATCATAGCGTCGAGCCGGTTTTGGCCAGAAGCCGGGTAAAATTTAGTGTCGGCGATCGCCGCAAGCGCAACCTCGCGAAGTGTTCGTTTATTCTCTCCGAACGGTTTGTCGATTGCGATAAACCACTGCGGCGTATTCCGAAAAATTAGTGGTTTTTTCGATCGCCATGAATGCGGGTACTGATGCTTAAGACGGCCCCGGGCAATCAGCCCATTGCCAGCGACAAGCGCATCGATCACTGCCTTGTTTGCGTCACCTTTTTTGCCCTTACCGGTAATAACTTGTTTATTGGCAAATCCGGGGGCCTCTTCGGTGAAATAGCCGTTGGCGTCGACCGTATAAGGGATGCGTGTTTCAATTCCCCGTTCTTTCAGCATCTGGGTATTCGCCACCCAGATTTCGTAGTCATCGCGGCCGTGACCGGGCGCCGTATGTACAAAACCCGTACCGGTGTCATCGGTGACATGCGCTCCTTCTAGTAGGGGTACAACAAATTCGTAACCAGGTCCTGTCAGCGGGTGTACACAACTGATCTTGGACAGCGCATCAGTGGACACATCGGACAAGCGTTTCAAGACGTCGATCCGGGCGGATTTTTTAACATCTTCTGCCAGTGAATCAGCCAGCACTAACCGATCACCCCGTACCGCCCAGTTTTCATCCGGTGCCTCAGTAACTTCGTACAATCCATAGGAAATCTTGGATGAATAACAAACCGCACGGTTTCCAGGGATTGTCCAGGGTGTGGTTGTCCAGATCACGACAGACGCACCGGACAGGTGGCTTGCATCGTCATCTCGGATTGCAAATTTGCACCAAATTGTATCGGATTCGTAGTCGTGATACTCGACCTCCGCCTCA
Organism: Pseudomonadota bacterium; assembly: GCA_036339975.1. Lineage (GTDB taxonomy): Bacteria > Pseudomonadota > Alphaproteobacteria > MPNO01 > UBA830 > UBA830. The sequence continues at coordinate 3,588 of JAYYZV010000062.1, forward strand.
GCCAGCGCGGTTTTTTCCACTACCGACCACATGACGGGTTTAGACCCCTGATACAGCAACCCGCTATCGACAAATTTCATTAGTTCTCGGGCGATCTTAGCTTCGGCGGAAAAGTTCATCGTAGTGTAGGAATTATCCCAGTCGCCGATAACGCCCAGACGCTTGAATTCGTTCCGCTGGACGTGGATCCAGTGATCGGCGAATTCTCGGCACTCCTGCCGAAATTCCATTATCGGCACTTCATCCTTGTCGCGGCCCTCGGCGCGATACTTTTCCTCGATTTTCCATTCGATCGGCAAGCCGTGGCAATCCCAACCGGGAACGTAATTCGCGTCCTTTCCCATCATTTGCTGCGACCGGTTGATCACGTCTTTTAGTATCTTGTTCAGCGCGTGTCCGATGTGGAGATTGCCGTTAGCGTATGGCGGACCATCATGCAGAATAAATTTTTCTCGTCCTGCCGAGGCCTCTCGCTGGCGCCGATAAAGGTCTATTTTATCCCAGTGCGCGAGTATGTCAGGCTCACGCTCGGGTAATTTCCCACGCATCTCAAAATCGGTCTTCGGTAAGAAGACGGTAGATTTGTAATCGGTCGTCATTATTCGATCATACCCTCGGTCTCGCCTCAATCGGGCGCCCGGCGAAAACCGTCGGAACCGACGCTCTCCAGCAAATTGCGGGCATCGTGAGAGTCTAATGCAATCTGCTCACGAAGCTGGGCAACCCCGTCAAACTTTTTCTCGGGACGAATGTATTCAACAAGCGCGACACGCAAGATCTTGTCGTAAATATCGTCGGTAAAGTCAAAGATATAGACTTCGCAATTGACGTCATCCTTTTCGAAGGTCGGGCGACGTCCCACGTTCGCGCAACCCATATGCCAGGACGTGACACCGCCCTCTTCGACTCCTGCCCAGACCGCATACACGCCCAACGCGGGCTCCACATAATCCTCGATAGATATATTGGCCGTTGGAAAGCCAATCTGGCGCCCACGCTGATCACCTTTAATCACCCGGCCCTCAACCTCCCAAGGGCGACCTAGCAGCCGCGCCGCGCCGAGTGGATCCCCATTTACAAGGAAATTTCGGATATTTGTCGAGGAGTAAATCGTACCGCTGACGTCCTTGACTGGTTCGACGACCGACAATTCGAAGCCGTCAGATGCAGCGCGTTCACGCAGGTAATCGACATCGCCTCGACGAGCAGCTCCAAATACGAAATCATACCCCACGGTAACGTGTTTTGCGCAAAATCCACCCGTGATGAACGTTTCAACGAATTCATCATGAGTAATTTTCGAGGTCTCAGCATCGAAATGTACGACTAAAAGCTGTTCGACGCCGATCGACTCGAACCGTCGTACTTTACTGCCCAGAGGCGTTAGCTGAAACGTTGGTTCCTCAGGCCTAAAATACCGCCGCGGATGCGGCTCGAATGTGATCACCGAAAGTGGTACGCTCAGTTTCTGGGCATACATACTCGCTTCCTTGACCACCGCCTGATGACCGAGGTGAACCCCATCGAAATTTCCGATAGCAACCGATGAATCCCTAACGAAATCAGGGAGCCCGGTAACGTGTCTGAATATACGCATAGCGGCGGCCTTGGTAACTACCACCGGGGATCAAGTCAAACCAATAACTGCAGCCCGGGAAGAGGAAAATCAGCCACTTTTACGCCTGCTGGGGACCCAGAGTGTAGCCGTGCCATCAATCACGATCTTTTCTCCGATCGAACAGACGACCTCACAGGTGACATTATTAGTATCTTTAGAGATTTTCTTAATCGTGACGCGGGTCTGAACCGTATCACCAATCCGAACCGGTTCGCGAAAGTTGAGGTTTTGTTGTAGGTAGGCACATCCGGGTCCCGGCAACTTCGTGCCCAGCACCGCAGAAATGTAACCGCAGGTCAGCATGCCGTGCGCGATACGACCCTTGAAAACCGTCTGTTTCGCAAATTCTTCGTTGACGTGCAGCGGGTTGTCGTCTCCCGAAATCTGAGAGTATTGAACTATGTCCGTCTCCGTGACAGTGCGAACGTATACATCTGTCATGCCGATTTTGAGATCATCGACAAAATACCCATGCAGTTCTTCCATCGTCGCAACAACGGCGGCGTGCGTAAAATTCTTATCCATTACACCTACGAGCTCCCGTACAACTTCTTACTGAGAATTGCTGCGACGCAGCAATTTATATTGCAACGCAGAATGTACACTAGTTGCGTCTACGGCAAACAAATCTCTCGACCCGATTTATCACACATACAGTCTAATATTTAGAATCTGTTAACCACCGAACAATATAATTCTTAAGTTATAGGCCCGCCGACCAGGCGGTTTATCCTAAGACCAAACTGTTACACCAACGTCTTGGATACAAAAATAATAAATCGGAAATCACCACGGCGGGCGGATAGACAAGGTCCGCCTTGCCTCGCGGTATCGCCACGCGGCATAGTGACCTTGATGATTGTTCTATTCACGGATTTTGGTGAAGTGGGGCCCTACGTAGGGCAATTGAAAACAGTATTGATGCAGGAAGCCCCGGCTGTCCCTGTTATTGATCTACTACATAATGCACCCAGTTTTCAGATACAGGCGGCGTCTTATCTTCTTGCGTCATTAATCGATCTCTTTCCGACAGATGCGGTTTTCCTCTGTGTCGTTGATCCCGGCGTAGGTGGCGATCGCAGCCCGGCCATAATCGAAGCGGATGGCAAACGCTTCGTGGGACCGAATAACGGATTGTTCGAGGTTGTATTGCGAAATGCCCGCAATACGTCTTTCCGAACAATCACCTGGAAGCCGGAAAAACTATCGGCGACTTTCCATGGACGTGACCTATTTGCACCCATCGCCGCCCGGCTAGCAAAAGGAGACGGAGTGCCGTCAGAAAAACGCTATGTGAAAGACGCGCGTCGGCCAGACTGGCCGGACGATCTGAAAGAAATAATTTACCTCGATAATTTCGGAAATGCGATGACTGGCGTAAGGGCCAAGAACGTCCCGATCCATGCCGAAATAACCTTGAACGACAGACGACTCATCCGGGCCCGAACATTTTCCGACCTCCCTGAAGGCAGCGCATTCTGGTATGAAAACTCCTCGGGACTTATAGAATTCGCCGTCAACAAGGGAGATTTGAAAGCGGCCTTCGGCATAGACGTCGGCAGTAAATTTACGATCGAGACCGCATCCGGCGGCGGCTAGATCACCCCCACCACCTGTTCTTTAACCCATGAAAAAAAATACGTCGCCAGATGAGCCAACTTCTATCTGACCCATTGTTTGCGTCATTCGCTGTCGGCGCAGTCTTACTGGCCGGCCTGTCAAAGGGCGGGTTCGGAGGCGGGGTAGGATTCATCGGCGTACTGGCACTTGCACAGGTGTCATCACCGGTCCAGGCGGTCGCGATCATGCTGCCAGTCCTCTGCGTGATGGACCTGATAGGGGTTAGAGCATACCGACGGGACTGGCACCGCCCTAGCATGAAGGTTCTCGGAATCGGGTGCCTTATCGGCACAGTCATTGGCATGCTCACGTTCAAATGGATGGACGATCAACTGATCCGGCTGATGGTCGGTATTATCGCAATTGTATTTTTTATCGATTTTTTCCGCGCTGGCGGAGAAAAAGCAGCCGCCCGAACGTTTTCCGATCCAGTCGGATACACACTGGGTACGATTTCGGGATTCACTAGCTTTGTCATCCACGCCGGACTTCCACCGGTCGCGATGTATCTACTGCCCCAACGGCTCGACAAACGCGTCCATGTGGGCACGATCGTGGTGCTTTTCTTTATAGTCAATTATGCCAAGATTCTGCCCTACTGGTGGCTGGGTCTTTTCACGATCCAAAACCTGTCGATTTCGCTGATCCTTCTACCGCTGGCGCCGCTTGGGATGCTCATTGGCATCAAATTCAATCATCTCATCCCTCAGAAATGGTTTCTTCGGGCCAGCTACACGATCCTATTTTTACTGGGCGTTCGACTTCTCTATGAAGGCCTGACACCTATCTTTGCGTGAGAACGATCAGTTCCCACGTTCTTTTAGAAGGGCCTTTATCTCTTCCATCTCCCGTTTGAGTTCCTGAAATTCTGCAGCGCGATCCATATGCTCATCGTGTACGAAATCGCTCATCTCTGTGACAGCTTCCTGCTTCTCAGTAGCGTGCAGGGTCTGCATTGAATCGATAATAATCGCGATGAAGAGGTTGAGAACCGTGAAACTCGATAACACGATAAAAGCCACAAAAACGATCCAGGCCCATGAGTAAGCCTCCATCACCGGGCGAACTATCCCCATCGACCAGCTTTCGAGAGTCATGATCTGGAAGAGCGTGAACATGGAATCGCCGATCGTCCCGAACCAATCCGAAAATTCGGAGCCGAACAACTTAGTAGTGATCACCGCGAATACATAGAAAACCAACAGTAGTAACGCAACGATCGCACCAACCCCGGGAACCGCGTGCAGCAGGGCGCTGACGATCCGCCGCAGCCTAGGCACCGCAGAAACCAGCCTGAGTACGCGAAGCACACGAAGCGACCTAAGAACTGATAGCGAATCGTTCGACGGCATCAGGGTAATTGCAACAACGATAAAATCGAAGACACCCCAAGGATCTCGAAAGAAAGCCGGTCCGTGCGCATAAATTCGCAAGACGATTTCGACGCAGAAAATCGCAATAACGGCTTTGTCGAAGACCAGCAGTACCGGGCCGACATAACCTATCATTGTCGGTGACGTCTCAAAGCCTAGAGTAATCGCGTTGATTACGATCAGGACCATAATCGCTTTCTGGAAAGTCGGATGGTCGACCAGATTGCGAATGCGCTGTCGAAATGTTGGCTGGTTAGCAGAATCGGTCGACGTCAAGAGAGTTCTCCCTAGTTAGACGCGCTGTTTATCGGATTAATGTGCAAGGTGACAACCGATATATAAATCCAGACGGTAGGAGGCAAAATAATGCTTGACCATGCTTCTACCTCCTTTTAGAACAAAACAAGAACAAACTTTCATATCTAACAACAGGACAGACCATGCCGAGGCTCTCTGCGAGTGCCAGGAACCGCCCCCTTCCCCCTCAGAAACGGGCAAACGAAGGGACTCCGGCAAGCCCCGAGAAGCTTAAATCCCAAATTCAGCAACTTGAGGGCTTTAGCCGCGCCCTAACAGAGGCTAATCGCCAAGTGCTCCCGTTTGGAATAGATGAAATCGACGGCCACCTTCCCGGCGGCGGGCTGATGCGCGGTGCCCTACACGAGGTTTTCGCCGCCGATGCCGGTATCGCGACCGCTTTTTGCGCCCTGTTGGCAGGACGACTAACAAAAAATATGAAAAACGCCTCTGTCCTCTGGTGCGAACGCCCTTGGATGCTGGATGCCGGCAGCCTATACGGCCCCGCATTATCACAGTTTGGTATCGACCCTACGCGTCTCATCCTAGTGCGCCCACGGCGGGATAGCGACGTACTGTGGGCAATGGAAGAGGGTCTGCGCTGCGGTCGGGTTGCCGCAGTTATTGGCGAACTGGATAGCATATCGCTCACCGCCAGCCGGCGTTTGCAGCTTGCGGCAGAGGAAAGCGGCACCACGGCTATCTCACTTCGCTCCAAAGCTGACAGCCCGGCACCCAGCGCGGCTGTAACCCGCTGGCGGCTTGGCGCCATCACACATGAAAAGGGTCGGCAACAAACCAATGACAATGACAATTTTCTTCACACGACCTTGGCTTCACCAAGCCTGGACACCACGCGATGGCGGGCGGAACTGTTCCGCTGCCGCGGCGGCGCGTCCGCCAATTGGATGATGGAGTGGAATGATGAAACGGGTGATCTCTCTATGGCTACCGAAATTCGCAACCGACCGCCTGTGCAGGCTGCGGCAAGATTGGCTGGATAGCCCGCTCGGACTGATCCGGGAAGACAACAGGCGGCTAGTCCTGTATGCCGTCAACGACACGGCCGAACAGGCCGGCATCTACGCCGGCATGACGCTTGCCGACGCCCGTGCAATTTTGCCCAACTTGAAAACCAGCGAAACCGACTTGCCGGCGGAAACTAAAGCGCTTTGCTGTCTCGCCGACTGGTGCGGCCGTTTTACGCCCTGGACGGCACCAGACGAAGAAGGGTCTGGCAACGCATTCGCCGGCGGTGGATCAATCTGGCTGGACGTCACCGGGTGCACCCATCTGTTCGGCGGTGAAGACGCGCTGATGCGCAATATTATCAATTGTCTCGAAAAACTAGGATTCGCCGCCTATACGGCCATTGCCGATACACCAGGGGCAGCCTGGGCAGCCGTCCGATACACCCGCTACAAGCGCCGCCGCTGGACCATCGTTCGCAAGGGACAGGCACAGGACGTTCTGGCATTTATGCCTGTCGCCGGATTACGGCTTCCCCAAAACACAGTCTCCAGCCTCCACGCCGTTGGATTGCGTTGCATCGGCGATATTATACCGATCCCGCGCGCTGCCCTTGCAGACCGTTTCGGTAGCGACGTCGCCAACCGGCTAGACCAAGCATTCGGCGACCGCCCCGAACCAGTATCGCCTCTGGCACCGTCTAGCCCCTGGCATACACGTATTAATTTTGCCGAGCCGATTGGCCGCCAGGAAGACATTGCCGACGCCTTACGCAGCCTTGCCTGCGATCTTGCCGCTATGCTCAAAGATGACCATCTCGGCGCCCGTCAGCTTACGCTATCTTTTTATCGCCCGGACGGTGCGGTCGAACGGCTTCAAGCGGGTACCAGCCAGGCAAGCCGAAACGCAGATCACTTCACTAGGCTGTTTGCCGCCAAGCTCGATAAGATCAACACTGCCTTCGGTATCGACGCCATTGCGCTAACCGCCACCTCAAGTGAAAAACTTTCTCCGGCGCAGACTGCTTTTGACCGCAGCAGCGAAAGACACGAAACCGATACCTCCGAACTAGCCGACCGTCTCAGCAACCATCTTGGCAGCAAAAACGTTGTGCAACTGACCCTGCAGGAAAGCCATATCCCCGAGCGCGCGATTTTGGCAAACCCCATTATCGCACACCCACGCACAACACCGGCCACACCCTCGCCGGCGGGCGCCGCCTCTGGAAATTGTTCCCTTCGGCGCCCGCGCCCTCTTCGGCTCCTCTCCCGACCGGAGGAGGTAGAGGTAGTGGCGCCGATACCGGATGATCCGCCCATCATGTTCCGCTGGCGCAAACAGGTGTTTCGCGTCGAACACGCCGACGGCCCAGAACGTATCACCCCCGAATGGTGGAACGACGGGCTGGACCTGCTGGAAACAGAGCAAAAAAAAGAAGAAGCCGAGACCGGCCACACCTTACAGGACAATATCCGCGACTATTACCGTGTCGAAGACCGCCGAGGCAGGCGTTTTTGGGTTTACAGGGACGGAGTCTACAGCCCCGGCACTCGACCCAACTGGTATATCCACGGTGTGTTTGGATAAAGCCAGAAAACCGAATTCGTCGGGATGTTTTTCTCTTAATATCGAAGGTAGAAATTATATGGGGCCACCACTACTCACAATCTCTCTACCTGAGAGACGATAAATCACATCATGCCCCGATACGCCGAACTGGAAGTCACTACCAATTTCTCTTTCCTGCACAGTGCTTCGCATGTGGAAGAAATCGCAAAGACATCCGCCGCACTCGGACTGTCGGCAATCTCTGTTACCGACCGCAATACGCTTGCCGGTATAGTCCGCGCCCATCGGGCTACAAAAGAAACCGGTATTAGGCTCATTGTCGGCGCCCGACTGGACCTTCAAAATGCACCGTCGCTGCTCTGCTTTCCCACAAATCGGAATGGGTATGCCCATTTATCACAACTGATCACCCTTGGCCGGCGTCGCGCGCCCAAGGGTGAGTGCGAAATTTATCTGGAAGATGTATTCGCCCATTACCGCGGACAGATTTTCGTCTCCTTGCCACCGGATATCACCGACAAGGGTTATACAACCCATTTACATCATCTACGCGAGGTGTTCGGCCGCAATCTCTGGCTTGCCGCGCGTTACCGCTACAATGGCAACGATGCCACACGGCTATGCGAGCTGGCACAGCAGTCGACCGCAACCAATATACCGATGGTAGCCACCAACGATGTGCGCATGCATGTCCCCGACCGCAAACCGCTTATGGATGCGATCACCTGTATCCGCGAACACTGCACCATCGACCAGGCTGGTTTTCGTCTAGCCGCCAACGCCGAACGACATATCAAGCCTCCAGAAGAGATGGCGCGCCTGTTTCGCCTACATCCGGAAGCGATTATCCAGACCATGGAGATAACCGACCGTTGCCGATTTTCGCTCGACGAGCTCCGCTACGAATATCCAGACGATGAAGTGCCGCCAGGCACAACCCCACAGGAAGAGCTGGTCCGGCTTTCATGGGAAGGTGCCCAAAGTCGATATCCAGATGGCCCACCAGACGATGTGTGCAGACAGATTGCGTATGAGTTAAAATTGATCAGGGAACTGAACTACGCACCCTATTTCCTAACCGTACACGATATTGTCCGCTTTGCCCGATCACAGGGCATCCTTTGCCAAGGCCGCGGGTCGGCAGCGAATTCCGCCGTCTGTTACTGTCTTGGTATCACTGCTATCGATCCGTCGCGGATTGATCTACTATTCGAACGCTTCGTATCCGCCGAACGAAACGAACCTCCGGATATCGACGTTGATTTCGAACACGAGCGTCGCGAAGAGGTGATCCAGTATATATACGAAAAATACGGCCGCGAGCGCGCCGGGCTAGCAGCGACGGTCATTCACTACCGCACCCGAATGGCCCTACGAGAGATCGGCAAGGTCATGGGTTTGTCCAAAGACACCACTGACACACTGGTCGCCGCCGCACGGAGCTGGCGCGCAGAAGACATCAAAAGCCAACATATCCATGAGGCGGGCCTCAACCCCGACGACAAACGATTATCGCTGGCCATACACCTCGCCTCTGAACTGACTGGCTTTCCCCGCCACTTATCACAGCATGTCGGCGGTTTCGTAATCACACGCGGCCCATTATCCGACCTAGTACCAATTGCCAACGCCGCGATGGAAGGCCGGACCACCATCGAATGGGATAAAGACGACCTCGATACACTCGGCATTCTGAAGGTTGACATCCTTGGCCTCGGCATTCTGAGCTGTATCCGAAAAAGCTTTAACCTTCTGGAACAGCATTACGACAGAAAGATCGACCTCGCCACCGTACCGCCGGAGGACCCCGCCGTATACGATATGTTATGCCAGGCGGACTCGGTCGGTGTGTTTCAGGTCGAAAGTCGGGCCCAGATGACCATGCTGCCGCGTCTGAAACCGCGTAATTTCTACGACCTTGTTATCGAGGTCGCCATTGTCCGTCCAGGGCCGATACAGGGCGACATGGTGCATCCTTATCTACGTCGCAGGAACGGCGAGGAAAAAACCGAATACCCGTCCAAGGAACTGCGCGAGGTTTTAGGCAAGACATACGGCGTGCCGTTGTTTCAGGAGCAGGCAATGAAAATCGCAATCATTGCCGGAGGTTTCACCCCATCCGAGGCGGATCAATTGCGCCGGGCCATGGCCACGTTCCGCCACACTGGAACGATCCATACTTTCGAGGAAAAACTGGTCAACGGGATGCTTGCAAATGGCTACGATGCGGATTTCGCCGAACATTGTTTCAACCAGATTAAGGGGTTCGGTGATTACGGTTTCCCGGAAAGCCATGCTGCCAGTTTCGCCCTTCTGGTCTACGTCTCTTCATGGCTAAAAAAACACTACCCTGACGTGTTCGCAGGGGCGATCCTAAACAGTCAGCCGATGGGCTTTTACGCGCCGGCACAGTTGGTGCGCGATGCCCTTGAACATGGCGTCGAGGTCCGTCCCGCAGACGTCAATTTCAGTAACTGGGACAACACACTGGAAAACAACGGTACAGGGTACCGAGCCTTGCGACTTGGGTTTCGCCAGATCAAAGGATTTCCGAAAAAAGACGCCACCGCAATCACCGATGCACGCGACAGACCTTTCCGGGATCCTACCGATATCCAGCGTCGGGCCCGGCTCACCGATGCCTCACTGGAACGCTTGGCAATGGCGGATGCATATGGATCGATGAAATTGGGGCGACGAGATGCACTCTGGGCAGTGCGTGCCCTTCCACCCGCCCCCCTGCCACTGTTCGAAGACGGCGAGCACCGAAGCGATCCTGATGTGTCGCTGCCCATCATGGCAATCGGAGAGGAGGTTATCCACGATTACACCACTTTACGCATGTCCTTAAAATCCCATCCTCTGGCGTTGCTACGCGAGGAACTGGATGCCGCCCACGTTATGCCTAACGATCGACTGATCCACACCAAGGACGAAACGCGCGTCACGGTCGCCGGGATCACGTTGGTTCGGCAACGGCCAAGCACCGCCAGCGGCGTCATTTTTATCACGCTGGAAGACGAAACAGGCATCGCCAATCTTATCATCTGGCCAAAAATATTTGAGAAATTCCGCCCTGTAATCATGAACGCACGGCTGATACGGGTGACCGGAAAGCTGCAACGGGAAGGGATTGTTGTACATATCATCGCCGAACATCTGGAAGACGCCACCTGCCGTCTACACGCACTCGGCGAGCCCGAACCCGTGAACCTTAGAAAAAGAATCAACGGCACCTATGAAAACAACCTGGCCCGCGCCGACGAAGTTAAAAACCCGTTTCCGGGATCACGACGGTCAACTACCCGAAAAACCTATCCCTCCCGGGACTTTAAATAGAATGATATAACACTCAAGGCGGCAGCATATTCTTTGGATTGCTGGCACTCACAAGAATCTTACTTTGAATAATTCTGTTGCAAGGAAGCGGAAGGGTATTCCAAAGTCTCCGCCTAGAAAATCAAACCCCCAAACCATAGGCGTCAACCGGCTCAAAATTATCGTTTGTAACTCCTTCGGTTTCGGCGTCGAATGCCAATTCAACCTGCACCCCGTTGGGATCAAGAAAAAATATTTGTACCAACCTCCCACCACCGGCAAGACATTTCCGGTAGGTAACCCCATGTCCCCTGAGCGTCTTCTCGGTCCCCACCAGGTCGCGGGCCGACAGTCCTATGTGATCAAGCCCGTTACCCCGACCGCTATGGATTGTACGAGGTTCTCCCTCAGGATCGCTCAGCGACAAATGAACAATCGGTACTTCGCCGCAATAAAGCCAGTAACCGTGCGACGAAAAATCAGGCCGCCAACCAATTTCCAGACCAACCAGGTCTACAAAGAAATCCTTAGTCTCTTCCATTTTCATGGTTCGGATGTTGATGTGGTTAAGTTCATTGATCGCCATTTCCGCTCTCCAGGTTAGGGATCGCTACAACTTGCACGACGCCCCAGGCTCCATTAGCTTTCACGGGAATTCTGACGGCTGCTGGTTAAGGAGGCAAGACAATGAGTGATCGAATTTGGGACGCATTTTTGACTGAGCGGGACAAAAAGGTATTCGAGGCAGCCGGATACGCGCAGCCAGCCGGGCTGGGTGAAAGACCGGCGGTTGTCGTAATCGATGTAAATTATCATTTCACAGGCGACAAAAACGAACCGATTCTTGATTCAATCAAAAAATGGCCAAATTCCTGCGGCGAAGACGCTTGGACGGCGCTACCACACATCAAACGGCTTCTTGATGCAGCTCGGAGCAAAGGTGTTCCCGTCGTATACACTACCGCTGCGTACCGGCCGGATGGCTGGGACCGTGGTTCTTGGGACTGGAAAAATGCACGCGTCGGAGATTGGGAACCCGATGCCGAGGTGCGCCAAACAAACCTGGACGGAAATACAATCAATCATGAAATCACGCCCCATTCGAAGGACATCGTGATCCAGAAACTGAAGCCCAGCGCCTTTCACGGCACTCCACTTAGTTCTTTTCTAACTAACTTAAAAGCGGATTCAATAATCATGGTGGGGACTACAACATCCGGCTGCGTCCGGGCGACTGTGCTCGACGCTTTCAGCGAAAATTATCACGTTGCCCTTGCCGAAGAGGGTTGTTTCGACCGATCCCAAGCCAGTCATGCTATCAATCTTTGCGATATGAATGCTAAGTACGCCGATGTCGCCAGCACGGACAGCATAATCGAGTACATCCAAAACCTTGAAGACGGGCTGTTTGACCTTCCTAAGGGCGAATAGCGCAGCTTAAACCACCGCGATAACAAGCGATAAGATTGCGATACCCCAAAGCGTGTAATTCCGAAACTGCGCGTCGGACGCATGCGCGAACAAACGCATGCCCACCCAACACGCTAGAGTAAACGGAACAAAGAGAATGCCTGCCATAAGAATGAGATCTAGGGTAATAAGTCCGGTTAGGGCGTAGGCTACAATTGCTCCCAACTGCACCATCATCCCGAACGCCAAAAAGTCTGCGCGTTGAGAGGCGGCATTTCCGGATCCTGAGAGGAGATAAAGAAATACCGGCGGGCCACCCATTGATACCGAGCCAGTGACCAGTCCCCCCAGCCCCCCCACGCCGACACGGACGGGCAGCCCGCGTGGACCTCGGTATCGCCAACCAGCGAGTAATATCAGAGCGAGCAAAATAGAGGTTCCAGCGACAACCCTGCGCATCAGATCTTCCTCGATCGCGATAAGTATCCATGCGCCGAACGGGGCCATAACAATTGCGGCGCATCCAACAGGAAGCATCCTCTTCCAATTCGGATGCGGCAGTGAACTCGGCATGACCTGAAAGTTGCTG
>JAYYZV010000063.1:0-8757 GCA_036339975.1 Pseudomonadota bacterium
AGCGTCTGTTGTCGACAATGGATTCTCCACGGGCGGTCATTGGTGGCTGTAGCTTGATGATGAAGGCAGCTGAAGTCATGAAGGTTCCGATGCTGGTCACCGAACAATACCCCGAGGGGCTTGGCGCCACGGTCGGTTCGCTGGCTGAATTGGCACCGGAGCAGGCGTTTTTCGCCAAGGTAGATTTCTCATCCCTAGAGAACACGGCCATAAAGGGCAAGATCGATACGCTGAAACCGAAACAGATTGTTATCGCTGGTATAGAGGCTCATGTTTGTGTGTTACAGACAACGGTCGGGCTACTGGATGCGGGGTACCAATGTTTTGTCGTGGGTGATGCCACTTCCTCGCGAACGGCGGCAAACCATGCGGCGGGTCTGGCCCGTCTGCGGGAAGCCGGCGCGGAGATTGTAACGTCTGAGATGGTAGTATTTGAGTGGCTACAAAAATCCGGGACCCCTGAGTTCCGAGATCTGAGCAGGCTGCTGAAATGACTACCAAAACACGGCTCGTTCTGGTGCCGGGACTGTTATGCAGTGAAACGCTCTGGTCCGCGCAGATCGAAGCACTGTCGGACATCGTCGATATCATTGTTGCTGACATGAGCCAGGACGATACGATTGAGGGTATGGCAAATCGCGTTCTGGATTGCGTTTCCGGCCCCTTCGCGCTCGCCGGGCTCTCGATGGGCGGTTACGTTTCGCTCGAGGTTATGCGGCAGGCGCCAAATAGGGTAGACCGCCTTGCTCTAATGGGTACCAGCGCCCGGGCGGATACGACGAAACAGACCGCCCGGCGAAAATCTCTGATTCAGCAGGCGGACAGTGAAGGATTCGAATCCATAAGCGTCGAACTATTGCCACTGTTAATTCACCAAGACCGGTTGTCGGATATGTCGCTGGTAGCCGATATCACTGGCATGGCCGCTAGCATTGGAAAGGAAGCCTTTTTGTGCCAGCAACTTGCAATTATGCGCCGCCCGGACAGTCGTCGTGGATTGTCGCAGATTAATTGCCCGACGCTCGTCGTTTGCGGCCGTCAGGACGTTCTTACCCCACCTGAACTCAGTGAAGAAATTACCGCCCTTATTCCGGATGCCGATCTAATCCTGATTGAGGCATGTGGGCACCTGTCGACTATGGAACGCCCGGAAATCGTTAACACTGCGATGCGTGCGTGGCTTACCAGCTAATTTGGTATTATTTACTCCTATCGGCCCCGGATCCTGCCGTAAATGTTTGTCACTTCTGTCTCCATAGAAAGTAGCTAAGTATCCCTTTAAGGATTAGGAATTGTTTTTGGCGAGCGCTACTTTAGCGCTGTCTTTTCTAACTCTGAATAATAGGTGTTAGAAAAAAGAATTTTGTTTCAATCTAGGCATTATGCCGGTGGTTTTTTTGTTAAACGTCGACGTAATCGACTTTATCGGCGTTCTGTTGAATAAACTTTAAGCGTTGTTCCGGCTTTCGGCCCATCAGCCGTTCGACCAGGTCAGCTGTAGATCCACTTTTGTTTTGCATGGGGCGGCCCTGCTTAACCAGCCGAACATTTTCACCAGCTGGTAGGACGACCTTCAGCAACGTCCGGCTTTCTGGATTCATAGTCGTTTCCTTCAACTGGGCCGGCGGCATTTCGCCAAGACCTTTGAAACGGCTTATGTCGACTTTTCCTCTTCCCGAGAATGCAGTTCGTAGTAATTCGTCTTTATGCGCGTCATCCCTCGCATAGGCGACGGTACCACCCTGAGATATCCGGTACAGCGGGGGCATTGCCAGAAATAAATTTCCGTTGGCCACCATCTGAGGCATTTCTTGAAAGAAGAATGTCATAAGCAGAGATGCTATATGGGCTCCGTCGACATCGGCGTCGGTCATGATAACGACTCGCTCATAGCGAAGGTCTGACGGGTTGTAGCTGTCGCCATATCCACATCCGAGCGCTTGGACGAGATCCATGATTTCCTGATTAGCGCGCATCTTATCTACGGTGGCGCTGGCGACATTTAGAATTTTTCCGCGCAGCGGCAGGATAGCCTGATTTTTTCGGTCGCGAGCCTGTTTAGCAGAACCTCCTGCGGAGTCCCCCTCTACGAGGAAAATTTCTGTACCTTGGGCCGAGCCGGTGGCGCAATCCGCCAGTTTACCGGGTAGTCGGACCTTTCGCGTTGGCGTTTTGCGCGCGAATTCACGGTCCTTCCGGCGTTGAAGTCGTTCCTCCGCACGTTCGAGAACATGCTCAAGGAGCGCGGTCGCATCCAAAGGATTGCCGGTTAGAAAATGCTCAAAATGATCTTTGACCGAATTCTCGACTAGTTTTGCGACACCGGGTGAAGACAATCTTTCTTTCGTCTGACCCTGAAACTCTGGGTCAGGGATAAAGACGGAAAGGATACCAGTGGCGCAGCTAAATATATCATCACCGGTGATGATGCTGGCTCTCTTATGCCCCGACATTTCACCAAAAGACTTCAGACCGCGGGAGAGGGATGACTTTAGACCGTTTTCATGCGTGCCTCCTTCCGGAGTGGCAACCGTGTTACAGTAGGACGTGATGGAACCATCACCATTTTCGGCCCAAGCCAATGCCCATTCTGCGCGACCACTACTACCGTTGAGTTCCACTTCGCCAGCGAAAGAGAGGCCTGTTACTGTTTCTTGGCCGTCAAGCGCGTTGCTCAGGTAGTCCGACAGGCCATTAGGAAAGTGGAGAGTCTCTTTTTCGGGAACTCCCGCCTTATCGTGAGGGGCGCAGGACCAGCGGATCTCTACCCCCTTGAACAGATATGCTTTCGCTTTGGCCATATTATAAAGCGTGGAAGCACTGAAAGAGCTTTTTTTGCCGAAGATTTCAGGGTCGGGCCGGAAGCTGATCATGGTGCCGCGTTTGTTTATCGCTTTTCCGTTATTCTTGAGCTTCGCTGTTGGTTTTCCTTTCTCGTAGTTCTGCGTCCACAGCTTCTTGTCACGCGCGATCTCGACCCTCAGTTCCGCCGATAGGGCGTTCACTACCGACAGGCCGACGCCGTGCAGACCGCCTGATGTCTTGTATGCGTCTCCGCCAAACTTACCGCCTGAATGCAGGGTTGTAAGGACGACCTCTAGCGCAGAGATATTCTTGAATTTTGGGTGTGGATCGACCGGTATTCCGCGGCCGTTGTCGCGGACGGTGACAAACCCTTCCGCCGAAAGACTAAATTCAATCCAGTTGGCATACCCGGCAACGGCTTCATCCATTGAATTGTCTAGGATTTCGGCTGCAAGGTGGTGCATCGCCCGTTCGTCAGTACCGCCGACGTACATTCCGGGCCGCTTGCGGACGGGTTCCAACCCCTCCAACACCTCAATGTCCTTCGCGGAGTAACGTTTATTCTTTGAATCGGGAATTTTGAAAAGATCAGACATGGCACCCTGTATAAACGGAGCAGCTTGTACCTATAAAACAAACTGTGGGGTAACAAGAACTACAGCATAATGTACGATAAGTTATTACTACCACGATATATTGTGTAAAAACTCATAAATTGTGCAGTCGACGAATCAGCCAATGGCTTTGGGGGCGCGAGCTTTAACCCCTGACGTGAACGGACATAGATAAGTCTTGGCAGGTAGAAAACGGCTGTATGGCCTTGCCGGCGTCATCGTTGACAATACTAGGCGGAGGTGGCCATACCTTCGAAGATTTATTTTTCCATGGGAGACAGCTTTCATAAAAAAGAGCCGCCTTAAGGCAGCTCTTTTTTGTTCCGGAAAATGCGTCTTACACGCTGTAGTACATCGAGAACTCGACTGGGTGAGGTGTGTGTTCAAAATTGTAAACCTCTTCCCACTTGAGTTCCATATACCCTTCGATGAGGTCTTTCGGGAATACGTCGCCCTGGGTAAGGAAATCGTAGTCAGCTTCCAGAGACTCAATTGCTTCGCGAAGGCTGTGGCTGACCGTGGGCACTCCCTGCAGTTCTTCTGGTGGCAGGTCGTAGAGGTTCTTATCCATCGCATCGCCAGGGTGGATTTTATTCTGGATCCCATCGATCCCCGCCATAAGCATCGCTGAAAACGCAAAGTAAGGGTTCGCCGTCGGATCCGGAAACCGGACTTCGACCCGTTTACCGTTGGGGGATGTAGCGTAAGGGATACGACATGATGCAGAGCGGTTGCGCGCCGAATAGGCCAAAAGTACCGGTGCTTCGAAACCTGGAATCAGGCGCTTGTAGCTGTTAGTCGAAGCGTTGGTGAATGCGTTGAGCGCCTTGGCATGCTTTATTATTCCACCAATATAATAAAGTGCCGTTTCCGAAAGGTCAGCATACCCGGAACCCGCGAACGTGGGCTTGTCGTCTTTCCAGATCGACTGGTGCACATGCATGCCCGAACCGTTATCGTTGAGGATTGGTTTCGGCATGAATGTTGCCGTCTTTCCATAGGAATGCGCGACGTTGTGGACACAATATTTATAGATCTGTACCCAGTCCGCTACTTTCAATAGATGATTGAACTTAATACCTAGTTCGTTTTGGCTGGGCGCGACCTCGTGATGATGCTTTTCGGTTGTCACTCCCATTTCCTCGATAACAGTCAGCATTTCGGCCCGAAGGTCTGTCATGGAATCGACTGGCGGGACCGGGAAGTACCCGCCCTTTGGCCCCGGCCTATGACCGATGTTTCCGCCTTCGAGGACGGATCCGGCGTTGTAGTCACCTTCTTCTTCGTTTAGCGCGTAAAACGTCTGGTTCTGAGAAACATCAAAACGTACGTCGTCGAAAACGAAGAATTCGAGTTCTGGTCCGAACACCGCGGTGTCGCCGATGCCGGTCTGAGAAAGGTGGTTTTGGGCCCGTTTTGCAGTTGATCGCGGATCGCGACTGTAAGGCTGTCCGGTACTAGGCTCAAGCACGTCGCAGAATAGGATTAGCTGTTCCTGTGCGGCGAAAGGGTCCATGACTGCAGTCGAGCAGTCTGGACTTAGCGTCATATCGGATTCGTTGATGTCCTTCCAACCGGCAATCGACGAGCCATCGAACATGATACCGTCGGTAAGCATCTCTTCGTCCACTGTGCCGACCGCCTGCGCGGTATGTTGCCACTTACCGCGTGGATCCGTGAACCGGAAATCCACATATTTTACGTTGTTATCTTCAATCATCTTGAAGACGTTTTTTATATCGTCCGCCATAGGTTTATTCCTTTCTGTGACGTGCTTCTCTTGCGATCGCCTGGAGCCAGCCTTGTTGCATGGCTGCTTAGGTCAACCGAATATTCGTGCGAACTGCCATGCGAAATTGGTGTTCAGATTGCCTCCGCGCCTTTTTCACCGGTACGGATGCGCAGAATTTCTTCTATGCTGGATACGAAGATCTTTCCGTCGCCAATACGTCCGGTATGCGCCGCCTGCTGAATCGCTTCGACAGCGTTTTCGACTAGATTGTCCTCGATAACGATCTCTATTTTTACTTTGGGCAAAAAGTCCACGACGTATTCGGCACCCCGATACAACTCGGTATGGCCTTTCTGCCGACCAAAGCCTTTAGCCTCTGTAACCGTAAGGCCCTTAACACCGACATCGTGTAGCGCTTCTTTTACTTCATCGAGCTTAAATGGCTTGATGATCGCCTCAATTTTTTTCATGACTTTCGCGCTTCCTCTTCAAATCTGCATTCGGACGTTTGCCGCACACGAACTGTTAATGGTGCTGCAGGATTCGTGCCAACTCTGCGCTGATTTGTAAAGCGCGGGTTTTTATAACTTTTTAAACCGGTTTAGCGGTTGGATAGCGGTCTCATTGATTAAAAATCAGGCAGCGCGAACAATTTTTGCGCATTTCAAGAGAAATCCCGCCAAGTCTTATACCGCGGCAGACGATTATCCAGTGTAGACAGGCTGATCGCAACTCACACAACCGACGAAAAGGGTGTTTATTTTTTGTCGCCCCTAATCTCAATATCTGGATCTCAATTAGTCGATGACTCCGTCGCCACTGGCGCGGGTGTAACTCTGTGTGTTAGGAAAACTGCCATATTTAAGGGAATGTATAAGTGGGCGCCGGCAACAGCATTTTATCGAGTTACGGTACAACGATTTTCGAAGTCATGTCCCGATTGGCGCAGAAATACAATGCCGTCAATCTAGGTCAGGGCTTTCCTGACGGAAACGGTCCTGCCGATGTCGTGGAAGCGGGTGTGGAATACCTCATCAACGGTGTCAACCAGTATCCGTCGATGTTCGGGCTTCCCGATCTGCGTCAGGCTGTGGCGGAACACGCTTCTCGCTTCTACGGGCTTGAAATTGACTGGCAAACAGAAACTATGGTGACCTCTGGTGGCACTGAGGCGCTTGGCGCGACGCTGCTAGGTTTAATAGAGCCAGATGACGAGGTTATCCTGATAGAGCCACTCTACGATTCCTATCTACCGATAGTGGAGCGGAGCGGAGGCATCGCAAAGCTCGTACGTTTGGAAGCACCCGAGTGGACGCTGCCGCGTGCAGAGTTGGAATCCACTTTTAACGACAGAACCAAATTGATCCTAGTCAACACACCTATGAACCCATGCGCTAAAGTTTTTGACCGGGGGGAATTGGAATTTATCGCCGCGCTTTGCCAAAAATACGATGCATTTGCGGTGTGTGACGAGGTCTATGAACATTTGGCTTTTGACGGCCTTCCCCACATCCCGATGATAACACTGCCGGACATGCGCGACCGGACCGTACGCATCCAGTCGGCCGGTAAGATCTTCTCTCTAACAGGTTGGAAGATTGGCATGATCACTGCCGCGCCGGACGTTTTAACCCCAATTGCAAAAGCGCACCAGTTCCTCACCTTCACGACGCCGCCCAACCTGCAGGCGGCCGTTGCATATGGGTTAAGGAAAGACGATGATTATTTTGAGCAACTCAACATTGATATGCAGGCACGGCGTGATCATCTTGCCGAGGGTCTGGAAAATATTGGGTTCGAAGTCGTTCCATGCCAGGGGACATACTTTCTAACGACTGATTTTCGCCCATTGGGCTACAGTGACGTCGACACTGAATTCTGCAAATACCTGACTGCCGAGGCAGGCGTTGCCGCGGTGCCGGTTAGCGCATTTTATACGTCGGACGACGCTTGTTACTTCGCACGTTTTTCATTCTGTAAGAAGGCCGAGACGATCGACGAGGCACTCCGTCGTCTCAAAGTCCATTTTGGGTGATGAAACCTCGTTAGCGGGTTGACGTTCTTTAAAACGGGGGCTAGTTACTTTGCCGCCTTATGCGGTGGCTGTAGCTCAGTTGGTTAGAGCACCTGGTTGTGGTCCAGGGGGTCGAGGGTTCAAATCCCTTCAGCCACCCCAATTTTCTTTTCAAATATCAGTCGGTGGACCGACCTCACCTGTTTATGATCCTAATCAGAAAGATATTAAGATCTTTCTGAAATAGGGACTGTTAAAATTATGATTAGGGCAGATATTCAAACACGAATTACTAGACGTCCCTCCAGTCTAGTTAAACAAATTGAGGCGGATATATGCGTCGTGGGATCTGGTGCCGCTGGCCTGTCGGCGGCGATTGAAGCAGCACGTGCCGGCAGGAAGGTTGTGCTTGTAGAGGCGGCACCGTCTCTTGGCGGCCAAGCGGTAAATTCTATCATCGGTACCTTTTGCGGGCTGTACTCAAATGGCCCAGAAATTGTGCGGCTTACATACGGAATTGCAGACGAGATTTTGGAGGCCCTTATATCGGAGGGGGCGGCGCGATACATGCCGGCTCGAAACTCCATTATCGTTCAATATGACGAAACCAAATTGTCTCGCTGGGTTGATAAAACGATACAGTCTGAAGGAATAACAGTTCTGCTGGCTGCTGTTGTCAGAAAGGTTCACGTTATGGGGCGGCGAATTACTGACCTCGAAATATCGACAAGGTTTGGAGACGTCCATGTCGATGCCGGCGGGTTCATCGACGCTTCCGGGGATGCTACCGTTGCCTGGCACGCCGGCCTGGAAGTTAAAGTACCTGAAAGTTCGATTTTTGGTACTCAAGTTGTTCTTTTCGAAAATTTTGACGAGACGGCGGCTGAACAAATTGACCGATGGGAAATGCAGGGCCGTCTTGCAGAGAAAGCGGATGATTACGGGCTTACGCGAAAAGACGGTTTCGTATTTGCCTTTCCCGGCCATGGTACCGCTCTTGCCAATATGACCCACGTGGCAACGCCTTTAGACCCGGTCGAGTATGCGAATACGGTATTCTCTGGGCGCGATCAGGCTGAGCGCCTTCTTGAGTTTTTAGCCGCCGAATTTCCTGAGGCATATAAAGAAGCCCGGATTAGAACATACGCTGCACCAGGTGTTCGCCAGACCCGTTGGATAAAGGGCACGCAGAGTTTGACGGCCGATGATGTCCGTAGTGGCAGAGTTTTCGATGATACAGTAGCCAGATGTTCATGGCCGATTGAACTGCACGACGATCCAGCAGAGGCCTACTGGGAAGAACTGGGTAATCACCATGTCCATGCAGTACCGCTGGGAGCCTTGATACCCGCAGAAGTCGACAACCTTGTAGCCGCAGGGCGATGCATAGACGGTGATACTGTTGGTCTATCTTCGGTTCGCGTGATGGGCCCAGGCATCGCGATGGGTGCCGCTGCTGCCCATACGCTTATTCTGGCGGGTAGCGGCAGTACACATCAGGTAAACATCGATGAACTAAAGGAAAAGATAAGCGATAATCTAACCCGAAATGACCCATTCGGAGGCTGAAAACGGTACCTAGAAGTGTACTC
>JAYYZV010000064.1:0-16701 GCA_036339975.1 Pseudomonadota bacterium
CGCTGTCTGATATTAAGTAGGGCAACAACGCTCAGAGACCTCAAAGTTAGTTTAAGGAGGCATCAAAATTCTGAAGAAATTAATTTGTGTCGGGTTCTTGTTTGCCTTGGTTGGATGCAAGGCAGAGATCGTTGAAACCAAGGTCAAAACGTCGGACTTAAAAAAAAGCATCTCCGGTAAAATGGTATCTGTCCCATTTTCGGCGGTACTGAGTGTTATGGGTGACGACGCGAATGTCCGCGCTCAAGTGAAAAGTTATGAGGGGATTATTGAGAACTATGTCGATTTAGAAGATTTCGAAATTTCGAAATCGATGATGGGCATGAAGATCAAAGTTACCGGCAACCTGCCGCTTGTGTCGGGCGATAAGACGAAACTAGACGGAAAAGATCCTTGGGTACTACGCATAAGAAAGACCGCTAATCGCACTCTACAGAAATCCTATCCCTACCGAGTGGCACTAGAGACGACTGACCATTTTGCGTCTTTCAAGTCCGAGTTCTCCAAACTGAACATGTTGATGACGCCGGATCCTCATCAACCATTGTTGGTGAAAATTCGGAACAGGAATAAATCGAAATTCCGCGTATTTACGGGATCTGTCGAGATACAGGGCAAACACCATTCCATCTATGAAGGTGAGGTCGCCAAGAGAATCTCCCTAAAGATGAAGGGTGGTGTTTATGAGCACACGGAACCGTTGATATTTTTTAATATCCAGTAACGGAAAACTGCTTAAATCTGTGACAGAGAAGACCCTGTTTACTCCCAAGTTTGCAAAGTCGTTCATTTTGAAATTATATTTATCATGTGGAGTGATATTAACGGATTTTAACAACATCAGGAGAAACCTATGCGTCTTCTATACACGCTGTTATTTGTGTCTTTTGTGGTCTTTACGCAACCTGCGCTAGCGGGAGTTAATAAAACTATCGCAGCCTTTAACGATGATATTGAATTCGTAATGTCGAAAGTCGACAAATCTTCCGTTCACTACCAATCGCTCGCCGCTTTGAAGGTCGATTTTAAAACGACTGCAGATAAATCGTGGAAAATGGCACGTCATGAATTTTATGATTTTGCTTCAGGTATTTATGACAAGATGAAAAAAATCGCCACCGATGCTAAGGTGCCTGCCCCAACTAAACCAGATTGGTTGTAAACACTTTTGGTGTCACTAACGTCCCTTTCTGCACATAGATTAAATCGCGGCGTTCTTGCCGCGATTTTTTTTATTTTACCCTCATCGGCGGGGGGGCAAACTTGCACAATCCCGGAAATAGAAGCCGAAGTCCGCACGATAAAGAGTGAATACGGAAATTCCTCTAGTAAATGGAAAATTCTAGACCAAGTAATAAAAGAATATCATATTGAAAAAGCAGTAAAATGCTCAAAATTGAGGAGAGGAAATGAATTAATTTATTTAAAAAATTTTATCAAAAAAAATTACCCTGGATATTTAATCGAAAAAAAAACTGATTGGTTCTATGCGCCAGCGAGTAATTACGGTCATGCGAGGGTTTTATACAGCAATAAAGAACCAAGAATTTACATAAAAGAGTCGTTTTATTTGGATTTTAGGGGCCAGGTGTTCGTGAATGATATTTTTCTTATGTTATTCAAGAGTGACAATGACAAACCACAATTTTTTGAAGTGAATTATGAGGCAAAGAGAGTCCAAAAAAAAGAAAAGTCGTGCATGAGGTGCCATCAAACGGTGTCGAAACAAAATTTCCTGTTCGGAAAATATTGATGAAAGGGGGAATACGAAATAGTGAATTCCACTTGCGCGGTGATTGCGGACTTCCTGATGCGATAAGGACCGTCTCGCGGACATGGATAGGGAAAAGACCCTGTTTACCCCCAAGTTGCAGGGTCTCTTCCTATCTCCAGAACTCCAACCACACCCCATTCTCTCTACCCATTCCGAATATTCTCTGTCAGACTTTCCTTAAATGAAGCATTCCTTCGAATGGATGGGAGGCGTGACGAATGAAGTTCATGTTGGTCGCTCTGATCACGATGGGTTCACCGGTGATCGGAGAAGAGTCCAAAACCTTCGAACTCAAGATTCCTCAAGAGAGTGAGGAACAATGTCTCAAGTCTGCAAAAACGTTTCGGTTCTCACTACCTGTGATCTCTATCGAGACACGGTGTGAACCTAGACAGGACGACGAAGGGCCAGAGATGAAGGAAATCTGAGTTGGGAAGGACTGCCAGGACTCTCCCTACTGGAACTGATCATCTAACTGATCATTCGATACCCACTGAAATCACTCTCCCTGGCATTCAAACTGGTGATCATCTTCACACCAGGTAAACTTGAGTTCCTATGTCTGTTTGGGGTTTTGCTTAGCGTTTAGAGTAAATGGATTAATCTCTTGATGAGGACGCTTTATGTCGAAATATATCAGCACGGTCAGGTTTCTCGTAAAGGAAGGCTCGGGTGACGAATTCGTTGCCCGTCATGTTGCAAACTTCCATGTGCCAGAAGTTACGACCTCTTACATTGTCAAAACTGGCGAGAGGACATTTGCATTTGTCGCTATTTTTGAAAGCGAACAACGTCTCATAGATGCACGCCCACAGATGATAGAGTCTCTCAATTCAGTTCGCGATTTGCTCGAGGAAATTTCTCCCGAACTCGGTGTTACCGATCCAGTATCAGGTCCAGTTGTTTTTGAACGTTAAATCACTGAGATCAAGAGCCTGTCCCACCTTTGATAGTCATGAATGATGACCGTTACTCATAAACTAATCGTCCTCTCCACCATCTCAGGCCTTCCAGAAACGGGAATGACCCTCGGACTCTATTCTCTGGAATGTGATCGTTGGGGTGAGATCATCCCGCAGGAATGTTTAGACGTGGGGAAACCTGACGTGGATTACGTCGAACAGAGGTTCAAATGCAAAGAGTGTGGAGGAAGGGCAGACAAACAAGTGCGTCCATCACCCACTGGATTATCAACTGAGAGTGCATACACAGGGGTTTGATAGATGAGAAAGTATCTTTACCTAACTGCGATCCTAATTCCCTCGATCCTTCTCTCACCTATGGTTGGATTTGCGGCGGATGTAATTAGTGCGACGTGCACCGAGAAAAATGGCAAGAGTATAGTGTTGAATTTCGATATTTCTGGCGGAAGACAGGATATTTCCGAGGTAGGTGATGTAAATGTCGATTTTAAAGAATCGAAAATTATCCTTAGTAAGGATACAAAATTAATTTTAGATTTTGATACAAAAACCAAGCAAGTCTATCGTAATGGAGAAAATACAGGGATCACATGCGAATTCCAAAATCTTAATTTGATTAAAAAAGCGATTTCAATACAGAAAAATCAGAAAAAAACACAGAAAATTATTGAAGATTTTGTGTATGGGAATGACGTAAAGGCAATAAACAGTTTAACTGATTCTGCGAAAACTTTATGTAAAGGCGATATTAAATGTACCTTCAACAAGGTCTGGGCATACCTTGACATCTCAAATGACGGTCGCCTTTCGCTATCAGAGATTGCTCGTTTCCAGCGCAATGTGTTGAAATTCGCAGCGGTGACCCAGGAAGAAACCAAGTTAAAGACAGAGGATATTGTTGCGATCAATTTAGCGTCGATTATGTTCACGCCGCTTACTGCGTCATCAATTCTGCACAGTTTTGATTACGATAATGATGGATTGATTTCGAAACGCGAAGTGCTTGATGACACCGAATTTAGTAAGTTGTTTGGCGTCCATGTCGATTCCGTATCTGCGGGGTTAGATTTTCAATCTCTAGGTGAGAGATTGCAGGGGTTGGTCCAACAGGCGCCATTTTTTAAATAGTGTGAACGTGGAGTAGTTCACCGCGGAGTAGTTCGCAACGTTTGGACGGTTTGTTGCCTACTTAGTCATAGGCCCGCCATTTTGCTCCCAGTCCCCGATGGCACCCACATTTGAGACATTTGTAAAACCCATATCTACCAACGTTTTACCAGTCAGGGCGGCCTGACCACCGGCGCCGCAGACCAATATTAACTCTGCGTCTTTCTGCAAGGCATCGTTATAAAGACCGGTATTTTCATCAGCCACGAATTCAATCAATCCTCTTTGGATTTTTAAGGCGTCAGCAATTGTGCCGGTATTTGCGATATCGGCACTATCCCGAACGTCTATAAAAACAGCTGATTTCGAATTGTGTTTTTCTATAGCTTCCTCGAAGCTGATTTTCTTAACCACAGCGTTGGCTTCATCAAGATAATCTTTGGCCGTTTTCACTCTCTTCTCCATTAAAAAAACCTGCCTCAAGAGGCTAGGCATATTGTTACGAGGAACTTGATCTCTAAGTTGACTAAGAATAACCCACTTGGGAAGCTGGGCATAAAATTTCTTTTTGATTTTCAAAGAAGAAGCCGCAGCGAAGCGCAAAGAAATACCGAAGACCCTATACCCGGGTCACAGAAAACCGATAAGGATCTTTATTATCTCCAGAATCTCCCATATGCCTGTCGTTGGCATCATCCAGTCCATCTAAGGTCTATCCAAGCTTCTTAACCAAGTCATCCGCTCTCAGGTAAATATTCTTAGAGGCATTCTCAGGTCTTTGTAAGCAGTGATCCCGGCAAATTCCACGCGGGCGCCAGAAAAATAGGGAAGTATCCGTTTTCGAAAGCCGTCCACCCAAGTTTAAAGAATGAACGCAAGGCATTTGCCAGCATCACGGGAATAATATTTATTGATCCGGACAAAAGAAAAAAGCAATAAAATTTAGTGACGGGATCTTGATGGCAGACCATATAAAAATAGCACGGGGCGGAGCGGCTCTAATGACAGCTGGCTGCCTCGTCTGGAATCTTGATTTTCTGACGCTCCTTGACATGGCGCCAATCGAGGAAACCTTTCAGGCATTTGTCCTCGGTCTCGCCCTTACAGTCACCTATTTGACAATTGGCATCTCTCGAAAGTCATCGGATAAACTTCCATGGTACGACCTTGTCTTATCGATTTTCACAATCGGCTTACTGTTTTACGTAAGCGCAAACTATCTTCGATTAAAAGAAACGGGGTACGCAAACAGCACCAACGAGGTGATTATCATTGGTGCAATCCTTAGCTTCTTGGTTCTCGAGGGCCTTAGGCGTTCGGCAGGATATGTTTTACTTTGCGTCGTCGGGGTTTTCCTGATTTACGCGCCACTCGCACATGTCGTGCCGGGAAGTTTGGTAGGGCTAAATTTGCCACTGTGGCAGATTGGCATGAACCTCGGCTTCAATCCAAATGCGATATTCGGGGCACCGCTGGTTATTTCCACAACTATCGTGATCATGTTCATTCTGATGGGGCAGGTCCTGCTCCGTGCCGGCGGCAGCGAATTTTTTACCGACCTAGCCATGGCGACTATGGGAAGAAGACGGGGCGGTGCAGCGAAAATTTCGGTCATGGCGTCAGCGCTTTTCGGTACCATTTCCGGCGCCGCGGTTTCTAATGTTGTCGTAACGGGTGTCGTAACCATCCCGCTGATGAGAGATTCCGGATACAAGGCAACCCACGCTGGGGCAATCGAAGCCATCGCGTCAACTGGTGGCCAAATGATGCCGCCAATTATGGGAGCGGCGGCGTTTTTGATGGCGGAGACCCTGGAAATTCTCTACGCCGAAATAGTCATCGCGGCTCTATTGCCGTCCATAATTTACTACTTTGCTGCGTATGTTCAGGTCGATCTGATTGCAGCAAGAGATGATATTTCGGCAGTCAATCAGGATATTCCGCGGTTAGGCAAGGTCTTGAGGGAAGGTTGGTACTTTCTTCCACCCTTCGCTGTGCTGATCTACCTGTTATTCTGGGCCAATCAGCCGGCAGCGGTGGCGGCCGTCTGGGCGGCCTCGGTCTTGATCATTTCGGGGGCTATCTTTAGCTACAAAGGGCGCCGTATCCGGCTCAATGATTTATATGAAATTTTAGCTGAAACCGGATTGGTGACAATTAACCTGATTATGATTGTTGCCGCGGCAGGTATAGTTATAGGGGTTCTGAATATGACAGGCCTCGGGCTTGCGCTGCCTACTGCTCTTATTAGCATTGCCGGAGATAACCTCGCGATATTGCTTATAATCGCCGCGGTGGCCTGCATCGTCCTCGGCATGGGAATGCCTACCACAGCGGTGTATATTCTTCTGTCGGCCCTGATTGCACCTGCAATTATTGAAGCCGGGGTAGACGACATACCGGCGCATATGTTCATCCTGTATTTCGGTATGATGTCGATGATCACGCCGCCCATCGCTCTAGCGGCATTTGCCGCCGCCACGCTAACAAAGGCCGACCCAATGGCAACGGGGTTCGTCGCCATGCGGTTCGGCTGGACAGCCTACGTGGTTCCGTTTCTCTTCGTTATATCACCAAGTCTGCTTTTACTTGGAGACAACAACCAGCAGATTGCCATTGATGCCGGGACGGCACTTGTAGGCGTCTATCTTATTTCGGTTGCTGCAATTGGCTATTTCCGGCGGCCGATGAGCTGGCCAATCAGGGTTTTACTAATTTTACTGGGTGTCGCGGCAATGATCCCCGATCAGGCGGTCGGTTTCCATGGAATCGGCGATATACTGGGGTGTCTGCTGGGAATTTTGATCCTGGCTTTCGAGTCTGTATTTAGGAGAAAAATTGCCTAATAAAAATGAAGATTTGGTCCAACGACAAAAGTTAGCTAAATTTAATTAAACCAATGTTCAAGGGAGGAAATTATGAAGTCTGTTCTATTTACATCCGCCGTCGCAGCCTTAATTGCGACCACGGGTCTAGCCAATGCACAGGTGTATAGCGTTGCGACCAACCCGCAGGGTTCTCTCGGGTACAGGACCGGGATCGCTGTCGCTAAAGTAGTAACGGCAAAGACCGACATCACTGCAAGGGCGCAACCGATGGGAGGTTCCACCACCTATCTTCCGATGATTAACCGCCACGAAATCGATTTCGGGTTTACAAATGGTGGCGAGCTTAAGCATGCCGCCGACGGTGTCGGCACCTTCAAAGGAAGGAAGCTCGAAAATATCAGGATGATCGGCGTGATGTTCCCACTTCGCTCAGGCGTAGCGGTGGTTGCAGACTCTGGCTTGAAGAAAATTTCTGATCTTCAAAAATATAAAGGCAAGAAAATTCCTTCAAAGTTTACCTCACTGGCGATTGTAGAGGATTTTCTGAAAGCGGCGTTGTTGAATGGCGGCGTGAAATTTGAGGATTTTACTCACGTTCCAATGGCGGGGCTTGCCAAAGCCGCATTGGGTCTCGGCTCCGGCAGAGTTGATGTGTCCTGGGTCCCGGTCGGATCAGGGCTTGCCAAGAAAATAAACAACCAGTTGAGAAACCGGGGTGTCATTCGCTATCTGTATCTCGACACCTCAGAAGGCCCATACAACGCATTCAAGAAGGCATCCTATAACGCTCTGAAACTGGTGAAGATTTCTAATAAGAAAATCGCCGGCATTAAGGAGCCAACGCATGTCGTTGAAATGACATACGTAATGCTAACCCACAATAAAACGACCAATGAACTCGCGTACAAAGTCACTAAGGCTGTCATCGAGAACCAGAAGGCACTCGGTAAAAGTTTTGGACCTTTCAACCGGAACAAAAAGGCGGAGATGGGTACGGTCCCGAGCCCGGCATATCATCCCGGCGCGATTAAGGCTTACAAGGAAGCCGGTATGAAAGTCACACAGTAAAAGACTTATACGAAAATCCCCCGTACCAAACTGGTGCGGGGGATTTTTTATTTTTAAAATTCGTTGCGGGTGATGATGGAGATTTGACATGGAACAGCCGGTTACATTCGATTCCGACGGGCTGAAACTTTCCGGTATCCTTCATATGCCGGATGATCTTCCAGATGGCGAAAGGCGGCCAGCAATAATCGTTCTCCACGGCTTTGGCAGCAACAAGACAAGCGCCAACTGTACCTGGCCAGCCAATACGTTCTGCGACTGGGGATACGTCACGCTGCGCTTCGACATGCGAAGCTGCGGCGAAAGCCAAGGCGAAAAGAACCACATCAACTGTCTGGAACAGGTGGAAGATACCAAAAACGCCATCACGTTTCTTCAGGGCAGAGACGAAGTGGATCCGGACCGTATCGCCCTGATCGGATCCAGTTTCGGGGCGGCGGTTGCGGTCTACACCGCTGGTGTCGACGAACGTGTCTCTGCATCGATTTCATCCGGTGGCTGGGGCGATGGAGAACGCAAATTCCGGGGGCAGCATATCGGCGACCAAGCCTGGGCAGCCTTTACCGACATGATGGATAAAGGCCGCAAGCATCGCGAAGAGACCGGTGAAACACTGATGGTGCCGCGGTATGACATCGTACCGATCCCGGAACACCTCCGACAGAATCTGGCGAAGGGTTCCGTGATGATGTTTCCCGCGGACACTGCCATCAGCATGTATGAATTCAAGGCAGACGAGGTGGTTGGGAACATCGCGCCAAGGCCGCTCCTTCTGCTCCACAGTTCCGAAGACTCAGTCACGCCCACGGAGCAGTCCATTGAGATGTTCAACCGCGCTGGTCAGCCGACTGACCTGCATCTTCTCGCCGATGTAGACCATTTCATGTTCGGGGAAGAAAACCCGCGCGTGATCACAATTCTCACAGACTGGCTGGAAAAATACTTCCCGGTCCGGGCCTAGGCACATCCTCGCTGAATTTGCACAGCCCTTTGCTGTCCGCGGCACTGGGATTCCAAACCTCATGTGTTAGTTTCCGCGCCGACATTTTTCAGGGGCCTTAAAGATGACTAATCAGCACTACCCAAACCTCTTTGAACCTCTCGATCTCGGTTTTACGACCCTGAAAAACCGGATTTTCATGGCGTCCATGCATGTCCGGTTTGAACTTCTTGGCAAGGCGGCAGACAGGGCAGCCGCTTTTTATGCGGAGCGCGCAAAGGGGGGGGCTGCCCTGATCGTTACTGGAGGCTACGGCCCAAACCCTCAGGGTGTAATCGAAGACGGTGCGGATTATTTGAATTCCCCTGATCAGGTTGAGGAAGAAAGTAAGATTCCTGCCGCTGTTCATGCGGAAGGCGGAAAAATCGTTCTGCAGATTCTTCATGCCGGGCGATATGCGAAGGTCGAAAAACCTGTCGGGGCATCAAGCATCCCGTCACCGATCAATCCCAGAGAAATTCATGCGCTTACCACGGAAGAAGTCGATCAAACGATTGACGACTACGTAAATTGCGCCGCCCTGGCACAGCTAGCAGGGTATGACGGCGTCGAAATAATGGGATCAGAAGGCTACCTGATCAGTACTTTCTGTGCCGCAAGCACCAACGATCGCACCGACCATTGGGGAGGATCATTCGAGAACCGGATACGGTTTCCAGTCGAAATCGTGCGGCGCGTGCGCGAACGCGTCGGGAAAGAATTCATCCTGCTGTATCGGATTTCAGCACTCGATCTGTTTGAAGGCGGATTGACGGGTACGGAAACCGAAATACTTGCAAAAGAGATCGAAAAGGCGGGCGCCAATATCCTGACAACGGGTATCGGCTGGCATGAATCCCGCATTCCCACCATTGCACACATGGTTCCCAGGGGAGGGTGGAGACACGCTGCAAGACGTCTGAAGCAGGCGGTCAATATACCGGTCGCAGCAACGAACCGGATCAATACACCCGAAGTCGGGGAGGAACTGTTATCCGGGGGCGATGCCGATATTGTCGCTCTTGGCCGCCAAATGCTCGCAGACCCCTATTTCGCAAATAAGGCCGAAGTCGGAAATGGCGCCGCAATCAATACCTGCATTGGCTGCAATCAGGCTTGCCTCGACTACATTTTTGCTGATCAGGCATCGACCTGTCTGGTTAACCCCTTTGCTGGCCGGGAGCTTGACGTCGCGATCGCGCCCGCAGCCAACCCGCTTAAGGTAGCGGTAGTTGGTGCCGGACCGGCGGGAATGTCTGCAGCCCTGACAGCGGCTGAGTGCGGGCATAAGGTAACATTGTACGAAGCAGGCAAAAACCTCGGTGGACAATTCAATCTGGCCAAGCGAATTCCGGGCAAGGAGGATTTTGAAGAAACCATCCGGTATTTCAGCACCCGTCTGTGTCAGGAAGGGGTGAATATACACCTTGAGACTCCGGCAACTGTGGAAGAGCTGGCTAGTGCCGGATTTGATCATGTCATTGTGGCCACAGGCGTGTTCCCGCGCGAAATTGATATCGAAGGTGGCGAAAAGGCTAATGTCATCACTTACATAGAAGCTCTGACGGATACCAAGCCCGTCGGCGAACGGGTGGCAATCATCGGATCGGGCGGAATCGGTTTCGATGTTGCCGAATACGTCACCTCCCCACATAAGACTTTACCTATTCCGATCGATGAATTTCTTGAACATTGGGGCGTTGATAAGGAACATATTGAGGCGGGGGGAATGGGCGATGCAAAACGTCCGGCAACGGGACGGTCGGTTGTTATGCTGCAGCGATCTGATTCCCGCCCCGGAAAATCATTGGGTCTGACAACCGGCTGGGTGGTCCGCGCAGAATTGAAATCCCGTGGCGTTCATCATGTAACAGGTGCCTCATACCGGAAAATCGATGAAACCGGTCTTCACATTAACGTCGGAGGTGAAGAACGATTGATCGAGGCGGACACCATTATTGTCTGCGCCGGCCAGGAGTCCGAAAACGGCCTGTATAGCGAACTTCTGGAGAGGGGAATAACGGCAAGTGTGATCGGCGGAGCCGAAAAATCGGCAGAGCTGAATGCGCTGCGTGCAATCAGACAGGGAACCGAAGTCGCGCTGAAACTCTCAGCCTAGGCGGGTTCGCCGCCGGGCAGGGCAGAAGATACATCTCCGGCTTCCTCCTCCGCCCGTTTTGCCGCCTGCTGCTGCTCGCGCCACATCGCTGCATAAATGCCGTCCATTTCGATAAGGTGCGCATGCCTGCCGCGTTCGCCAATCCTGCCTTCGTTCAAAACAATGATTTCATCCGCGTCTATCACCGTGGAAAGGCGATGAGCGATAACAAGCGTCGTCCGGTCTCTGGAAACAAATTGTAACGCCGACTGAATTTCTCGCTCCGTTCGCGTATCCAGCGCCGAAGTTGCTTCATCAAAAAGAAGGATGCGCGGAGCCTTAAGGATGGTCCTGGCAATGGCGACCCTCTGTTTTTCGCCGCCCGAAAGTTTCAAGCCCCGTTCTCCCACCATGGTCTGATACCCGTCCGGCGCCGACGTGATAAATTCGTGGATTGCAGCCAGACGGGCTGCCTCTTCTACCTCAGCGGGCGAGGCATCGGGCCGACCATATGCGATGTTGTAGTAAATCGTATCGTTGAACAGGACGGAATCCTGCGGGACAACACCAATTGACTGGCGCAGGCTAATCTGGCGGACGGTACGGATGTCCTGCCCGTCGATCCGGATTTCTCCGGCGTTCACATCGTAAAAACGAAAAAGGAGCCTTCCGACCGTCGATTTACCGGCGCCGCTGGGGCCGACAATCGCCACTTTCTGGCCGGGCGCAACGGTGAAACTGACATCGTGCAGTACTAAACGCCGTGGATCATAACCGAAACTTACTGCATCGAATTCGATGGCACCTTCGCCCGCGGCCAATTCCGGCGCGTCTTCCCGGTCACGGATTTCCGCATTGGTCGATAGTAGAAAAAACATCGCCTCCATATCGGTCAGCGATTGTTTTATCTCGCGATAGACAAAGCCGAGGAAATTCAACGGGATGTAGAGCTGGATCAGATATGTATTAACCATAACGAAGTCACCAATGGTCATTACTCCACTGGAAACGTCCCGGCCCGCCATCAGGACGATGAGGGTCAGTCCGACCCCGACGATAAGGGCCTGACCGATGTTCAAAAGCGACAGGCTTGTTTTGCTGATGACAGAAGCGCGTTCGTAGCGTTTCAGCGCCTGATCGTATCTGGAGGCTTCGAACCCTTCATTTCCAAAATACTTGACCGTTTCATAGTTCAGCAGACTGTCGATTGCCCGAGTGTTTGCACGCTGGTCGGTCTCGTTCATTTCGCGCCGCCACTTCAACCGCCATTCGGTGACGATCATCGTGTAAGCGATGTAAACGACGATAGAGGCGAAGGTCACCAGCGCGTACCAAAAGCTGAACAGCCCCCACAAAATTCCGCAGACAAGGGTGATTTCCAGCAAAGTCGGCAGGATGTTGAACAGCATGAAACGCAGCAAGAAATCGATGGCCTTGGTGCCGCGTTCTATCGCATGGGATAACCCACCAGTCTGACGTTCGAGGTGGTATCTCAGTGCCAACCCATGCAGATGCTTAAAAGTCTGCAGCGCCACATCGCGAATGGCCCGTTGGGCGACCTTGGTGAAGATTGCATCCCTTAGTTCCGCAAACGCTATTGATAAAACCCGAAGGGCGCCGAAGGCGATGATCAGGGCCACCGGAACCGCGATTACGGCGTTTTCACCGACAGTAAAGGCATCGACGATCTGGCCATAGACGATGGGGATATATACTGTCGCCACCTTCGCGGCCGTCAGCAAGACCAGTGCCACAAGAATCCGGGCCTTTGCTTCGTTGCCTCCCCGCGACCAGAGGTAGGGCGCAAGGGATTTCAAGGCGTTCCACTCAAAACCCGGTTCGGCCTTACGGCCGGAAAGCGTGCGCTCTTTTTCCTTCATCGCTGGATTTTCACTTACTCAGTAGGAGAACGAGGATATAGGTCCAATCGGCTAAACTAGCCAGATACCGTATAGACCACATTAACCGCCTCGTATGTTTGCCCTGTCGAAAATATTCTGGCTGATCGTCAACCCGATCAATATCTTCTTGGCGCTGTTCTTCCTCGGGACAGCTTTGCTTTTTACCCGGTTTCAGCGCGCCGGCCGGCGGGTTCTGACCTTTGCCACGGCAGTGTTGATAGTCGTGGGTATATTTCCTCTAGGCGACTGGCTGACCGAACACTTGGAAAACCAATTTCCCGCAAACCCGCAACTGCCGGACAAGGTAGCCGGCATCATAGTCTTAGGCGGAACTCTAAATCAGCACCTGACAGCGAGTAGGGAGCAACCATCGTTTACGACAGGAGGCGAACGGCTGACCGAATTCCTCTATTTGGCGCGGCGTTATCCCGATGCGAAGCTGGTATTTACCGGTGGATCTGGTTCGCTGTTCCAACAAAAATTGAAAGAGGCAGAAGCCGCAAAGATATTCTTCGATCGCATGGGTCTTCCAGAAAATCGTGTCCTTTACGAATCCCGATCTCGTAACACCTTCGAAAACGCCGCCTTCAGCCGTGAAATCGTCCAAGATTATGAAAACGGTCAATGGGTACTAGTTACCTCAGCGATTCACATGCCGCGGGCCGTCGGTGTATTCCGCAAATCAGGATGGAATATCGTTCCGTTTCCGGTCGACTACTACACTGACGGGTACAACAGCTTCGAAATCGGATTCCAACCCATCCGTGGCCTCTCGTCATTAAACCGCGTTACGCGCGAAGTGATTGGACTGATCGCCTATCGGATATTGGGAAGGACGGAAAATCTATTTCCCTCACACAGGCCTATAAGAAATCCCCCGAATTGATTCGCGAGTCGCCGGTGGGTATGGCAATTAATAAGTGTCCGACTGACTAACAGGAAACTCCGGGACCATGCGGTACATACTGATGGTACTAGCATTTATGGTGACGATTACCTCGGTGAGCTACCCGGCCTATGCACAAAACCTGAAGGGCGATTTCCAGACCTGGCTCTCAGGCGTTCGCACTGAAGCGCTACAACGCGGTATACGGCCAGACGTGGTTTCTGCTCTGCTGACGGACGTAAAACCCAACCGCCGTGTAATCAGGCGCGATCGCAGCCAGTCGGAATTCAAGCTCACTCTCTCAACATACATGAAACGGGTGGTGACGTCCGGCAATGTGGCAATCGGCAAGCGTAAGGCGGCAAAACACAAAGATCTTCTTGCCGCTGTTTCCAAGAAGTACGGGGTGCAACCAAGATTTATCCTGGCAATTTGGGGGATCGAAACCCGATACGGGGCCGTCGAGGCGAATGTGCCGCTGGTTTCTTCCGTCGCCACACTTGCATACGACGCCAGGCGGTCGAAATTCTTCCGGAGACAATTGTTTTTCGTTCTTCAGATGGTCAATAAAGGCTACATAGAGCCCGAAAAGCTTTTCGGTTCCTGGGCCGGCGCAATGGGGCAGCCACAGTTCATGCCGTCCAGCTACATGGCTTTCGCGCAAGATTTCGACGGGGACGGACAGCGTGACATTTGGACAAACGTGGGCGACGTTTTCGCCTCGATCGCCAATTATCTAGCTAAACATCGATGGTCTTCAGACCTGACCTGGGGCCGCAAGGTGTCGATCCCGCCAAAGCTGTTGGAGGATCTGGGTAAACCCACACGCCGAGCTGCGCCGGGTTGCCGCGCGAGAACATCCGATCAAAAAACTCTTTCCGAGTGGCAGACCCTGGGAGTACGCCGCGTAAACGGAACCGATCTGCCGACGAGAGACCTATCTGCGGCGTTGGTGTTACCGGACGGGAAGGGCGGAGATGCATATCTGGTTTATCGGAACTACTCGGCGATCATGGCTTATAACTGCGCACATCTTTACGCCGTAACGGTCGGCACCCTCGCCGACAGGATCGCCTATTGATGAATTCCCTGCTGAAGTTCGGTTGCGCACTTGCGGCAACGCTTCTCGCAAGTGCCTGCGCGGAAACTCAGTTCGTCATTCATGGCGCAAAGGAACTGACGGGCTCATCTAAATCCGCATCTGTGCCTAAAACCCGAGGGCTCTACAAAATTGGAAAGCCCTACAAGATAAAAAACACCTGGTACTACCCGGCAGAGGACTACAACTATTCGGAAACCGGCATCGCATCCTGGTATGGACCAAAGTTTCACGGTCGGCGTACCGCCAACGGTGAAACCTTCGATATGAACACACTGACGGCAGCTCACCGAACTCTTCCCATGCCCAGCGCCGTACGAGTAATAAATCTGAAAAATGGCAGGTCGCTGTTATTACGTGTGAATGACCGGGGACCATTCGCCCGCGGGCGAATAATCGACGTTTCCCGGCGTGCGGCACAGCTTCTAGGATTTCAAGTGGCCGGAACGACCCCCGTCCGGGTGGAAATAATCGCCGACGAAAGTCAGCGCCTGAAACTTTTGGCGCTGAACGGAAAAATCCCCAAAGATCAAAAAATCTCGTCTGCGGTTCGCAGCACACCGGTCGAAAGTATACCCCTGACCGACCTTAATAGTGATCGCCCGGCCGCCGCGCCGGCAAATCCACCGGTTGCCTCTACGCCTCCTTCCAAGGCGGAAACGGTTTCGTCCCTAAGAACACAGCCTGTTTCCGGCAAGGAACAAATATTCGTTCAGGCAGGCGCTTATATCGGGTTTCCCAATGCATCGAAGGCCAGAACCCGTCTTTCCCGCTTCGGCGCCGCCTGGTTAAGCGAAACCAGGGTGGGCCGTCAGAAATATTACCGGGTTCGAATTGGGCCACTGCAATCCGTAGACGATGCAGACAAGGTTCTTTCACAAATTATTTCCGCCGGCTTTCCGAAGGCCCGCATCGTAGTAGACTGACCTTTAACGCCCTGCCGATGACACATTTTACGGTCAGAAAGGACGAATTGAGGTAGGACCTCCCTATGAGAAAATCTTTTTTAACGACAGCAACCCTCTCATTCCTTGCATTGACCGCTGGCGGCATATTCCCGGCTGTTTGCCAGACGATGCAAACACCGGCCCGGAATGCCTTCATTCTGGATATGTCCACGAACACCGTGCTCTTCACCAAGGAAGCCGACATCGAGACACCCCCGGCATCAATGAGTAAATTGATGACGATTTACATGGTGTTCGAACGCCTGAAGAAAGGCTTGATTTCTTTGGATGACGAATTCCCTGTCAGCCGAAAGGCATGGCGCAAAGGCGGATCGAAAATGTTTGTCCTGGTGGGCGACAAGGTAAAGGTTTCCGACTTGCTACGCGGAATCATTGTTCAATCGGGTAACGATGCCTGCATTGTCATCGCTGAGGCACTTGGCGGAACCGAAGAAGCCTTCGCCGCCATGATGACCAAAAAAGCAAGAGAACTTGGCATGGAAAATAGCCGTTTCGCCAATGCAACGGGCTGGCCGGACCCGGACCACCGGATGTCGGCACGAGACCTAGCAAAGTTGACGCAAATCCTGGTGACGGAATTTCCCAATCTATACAAGATTTTTGCGGAAACTACCTTCACTTACGGCAGGATCAAGCAGGGCAACCGAAATCCGCTTTTATATCGGGATGTCGGTGCGGATGGGCTCAAGACTGGCCATACTGTAGCAGCCGGCTACGGCCTGACGGCATCGGCTCTGCGAGGAAACCGGCGGATAATCCTGGTCCTGAATGGGATGAAAAGCAGGCGGCAGCGGTCTCAGGAATCTCTGCGCCTCCTGGAATGGGCCTTCCGATCTTTCAAGCCCTATGCGCTTTTTGAGAAGGACGAGGAAGTCATCAAGGCCGACGTTTGGCTCGGGACTGCCGCCGAGGTTCCGTTGATCGTTCCCGAAACCATTCAACTGACATTACCGCACAGCGGGCGGGACAAAATGAAAGTGTCAGCCCGCATGACCAATCCGGTTGCCGCACCGATTACCAAGGGTCAAAGACTCGGTACGCTCGTCATTACGGTACCCGGCAGAAAGACC
>JAYYZV010000065.1:0-12520 GCA_036339975.1 Pseudomonadota bacterium
CCCTTTTCAACTGCCCCCAATATATGCCTTCCAGTTCGTCAGGCGCAACTACGGACATTAATCGACAGCACTTCCTATAGGTATTTGAGAACTGATTTATCGGCTTGGACCACGCCGCCGCAGAACCCGCAATAGTGAAACGTATTGCTCGGAATCGGATATCGGAACGCATTTTTAGGCGGAGCGGCCTAATCTCCCAAAAGTTTCCGGCTATGTCGGGGATCATTGTTTTACTCATTCGGAGCAGCAACCGTGTTGTCAAGGGCCCGACACCATAATTCTATCGCCATCATGGGGAACAGGGTGAACGCGGCATCAACCTTGTTGGACCGAAAGTCCGCTTTGAGCGCTGCAACAGCAGCAGCGTCGAACAAGCCACGAGCCGCCACGGTCGGGGGGGATGTCAAATCCTCCATCAGATCCCGCGCTGGACCGTTCAGCCAGTTACGCACTGGCACTCCAAAGCCTTGTTTCGCCCTGGTCAGAATTTCGGACGGCAAGCGGTTCGCCTGCGAAGATCTCAAAATACGTTTCGTCTGGCTTACCGAAATTTTTGCTGATAAGGGCAGCTGTGTTGCCGACGCGACCAGTCTATGGTCTACCAACGGAACGCGCACTTCGACGCCCGCCTGCATCGCCATTTTGTCGGTGTAGTTCAAATTATGGTCCGGCATAAAGCAATTGAGTTCCAGATCGAGAAACCGCTCGACTGGGTGTCGTCCGCGCGTCTCATCGAGCGAAGCCCGTATGCTGGAAGTGATTCCATCCGCCGGGATTGCGTCCCGCACACCGGTCGAGAGCAAGTCCCTGCAGCGCTCCGCTCCGACTGCCGAAAAGCTCATCCCATGGGCCAGCATTCGGTCTTCGTCCATTGCCAGTAGCTCGCCCACCCTTTTAAACCGCCGCCCCAAAACGCTCGACGAAGGAAACAGTTTGAACACTTCGGCACCTAATGACCTCAGTCCCGGCATTCGGTTTGCCATGGCCCAGATTAACCCTGCCGTATGACGGCCGTAGCCGGTAAAAAGATCGTCACCGCCTACACCCGAAAGTAAAACTTTTATTCCGTTTTCGCGCGCAGCTTTTGCCAGCATAAGTGTCTGGGCAGCAGCGAAGTCAGCAGTCGGCTCATCTAACTGCCATACCATACTAGGTAATGTATCGATAAGATCGGCATCGGTCGGTACCTCAATAAGTTGTACGCCGAGGCGTTTGGCGACGATCCGCGCATGGGTCAAGTCATCGCCAAAATTGTCGGTGCCCGAATCAGGTTTTGTGACCGCCGCGCAAAAAGTGGTGATCATGCCCGGGTCAATCACACGGCACATGGCAGCGGCGATCGCACTGGAATCTATCCCGCCGGACAACATCGCGCCGACATCAACATCTGCGACGATCTGATCGGCAACGATACCGTCTATCTGCTTCCGAAGGGCGCGAGGGTCAGTACAGATTTTCGGAGCGCCGGCATCGAACAGCGGCGGTCGATAATACCGATTCTGTGAAACCCCTCTATCTGCAGAGACCGTCAGCGTGCACCCGGGTCTGAGTTTTTTGACGCTTTTGAGCATCGTATTCTCACCTGCCGTCCATAGTTGACCGAGATGGTCTCCTACCGCGACAGGATCGAGTTCGCGCGTAAGATCGGGGCATAAAGCCAGCGCCTTAAGCTCTGAAGCAAAGAGAAACCCCTTGGGTAGCGATGCGTAATAAAGTGGCTTTACGCCCAAATGGTCACGCGCTAGAGACAGCGTCCGAGTTTCCCGGTCCCAAACAGCGAAGGAGAAGATTCCGTTCAACTTTTCGACACAGGACAGCCCGTAACGCGCGAACAGGTGGAGCATCACCTCCGTATCCGAAACAGTTCCAAAAACCGTTCCTGCCTGTTCTAGCTCAGCACGCAGGTCACGATAATTGTAAATTTCGCCATTGTAGGTCAGCGAATAACGGCCGGCCGGCGTATGCATCGGCTGTGCGGCCGCATCGGTCGGATCGATGATTGATAGGCGGCGGTGGCCGAGCACTATACCGTCGTCGGACCACAATCCATCTCCGTCCGGCCCGCGGTGGGCGATAGCCTCTGTCATGGCAGATACCAGTGAAGGTGGCCACGGCCCTACCAGACCGGCTATGCCGCACATGGTGCTCTATTGGAGTTCAACATGCTGGATTTACTTCTTTGCCGGAAGGTGGGGGCAGAACAAATTATGGTGCTTCGGGTCGACCTGACAGAAGCGTGCAAAATAACACGGATAGGATCGCTCACCCAGCGCTACATGGAGTTCGGGCGCAGCGTCATAATTAGTGCTATAAACGCTTATATCGTGTGCCCAGCGCTTGATTTCGCGCGCTATATCTAGCCAGCGCTTCAGCGGTACGCCTGACTGAGGCGAAGGGTATGGAATTGCATGAAGAACGCCCATGTTGATGCGGAAAGAACGTGAACAGTATTTTGTGTATGGTGACGCCCAGACGCTGCGTCAAGTAAATCCGGTCGCCCCCATCGTACCGTTATGGCCCAATTAATTTCCAATCAATTGTTTTCCCCAATATATAAGCCTCTTTTTATAGTTCAGAGGAACCCGAAGTAATGTGTGGAATTGCTGGTTTTTATGGATATGGGCGGTCTCCGCCAGCTATAGATCCGGCTTACCTGACCCGGATGACCAACGCCATGGTTTCCCGCGGCCCGGACGGTAACGGCGAATGGATCTCGGAGGATGGCCAGACTGGCTTCGCACACCGTCGGCTGTCGATTATCGATCTCAGCGATGGTGGCGCGCAGCCAATGCTGCTGGACCACGGCCGCCTGGCCATCAGTTACAACGGTGAAATTTATAACTTTCGGGGTTTGCGGGAAGAACTTGAGGCCACCGGCCACGTGTTTCAATCCGATTCAGATACCGAAGTTTTGCTCCACCTCTATGACAGAGACGGCCCGGAAATGGTCGGTCGTCTAAGGGGTATGTTTGCGCTAGCAATCTATGACAGGGATAAAAAAGGCGTTTTTCTTGCCCGCGACGGCTTTGGAATCAAACCGCTGTATTACGCAGACGACGGCACCACCCTCCGTTTTGCTTCTCAGGTAAAGGCCTTACGGGCAGGTGGTGGTATCGATAGCTCGCCATCGGCGGCCGGGCGGGCGGGGTTTTACGTCTGGGGATATGTACCAGAACCTTGGACCATGTTCGAACATATCCGTTCTCTACCCGCGGGATCCACCATGTGGATCGACCGCAATGGCACGCGATCTCCAAAACGCTATTTTGATGTTACCGCGGAACTGGAAGCAGCGGGGGATGCCGCGGGGGCATGGACCAAGGCCGATCTGCGCGATGCTTTAATTGACACGCTGAGACACCACTTGATAGCCGACGTGCCAGTCGGCGCGTTTCTTTCCGCGGGTCTTGATTCCGCGACAATTGTGGGATTAGCGTCGGAAATTCAGGCCGATACTTTGCGCTCTGTTACGCTGGCGTTCGACGAATACGACGGAACACAATTTGACGAATCCGCGTGCGCCGAGGTGATCGCCGCCCATTACGGCACGGCCCACCGCACTCAGTGGGTGAAGGGAGCCGATTTCCGGGGTGAATATGATCGACTTTGCGTGGCCATGGATCAGCCATCGATCGACGGTGTTAACACCTATTTCGTCAGCAAGGTGACGGCAGAGACCGGTCTAAAAGTTGCCATGTCAGGGCTAGGCGGCGATGAATTGTTTGGGGGTTATCAGAGCTTTCGAGAAATACCTCGGATGACTGGACCGCTGGGAGCGATTCCAGGCATGCGCTGCGCTGGGAGGCTATTCCGCATGCTTAGTGCACCCATTGTCAGCGCAGCCACATCGCCTAAATATGCCAGCCTATTCGAATATGGCACCACCTATCCGGATGCCTATTTGTTGCGGCGGGCGCTATTCATGCCGTGGGAGCTGCCCGGGTTGATGGAGCCGGACATGGCCCGAGAAGGTTGGGCGGAGTTAGAAGAAGGGTCCTTTCGCCGAGGACAGGTCGATCGCCTCAAAACACCGCGGGCAAAGGTCTCGGCGTTGGAGTCCACTTGGTATATGCGTAGTCAGTTGCTGCGAGATTCGGACTGGGCAGGAATGGCGCATTCACTAGAGATCCGGGTGCCCATGGTTGATACGTTTTTCTTCCGCAGCATCGCCCCAATGATAGTCTCCACCTCACCCCCGGAGAAACTGGATATGGCTGCGAGCCTAGCCAAACCACTTCCCGACGAAGTATTGAATCGGCCGAAAACCGGTTTTGCCGTCCCGATGCGCGACTGGCTTTTAAGGGATGATCCAACGGCGACAGAACGCGGCTTTCGCGGCTGGGCGCGACAAATCGCCGAAGACTGTTATTCATGATAAATGAAGGGTCGCCTAACGGTAGTTCAACGCATGCCCACACAGGCTGGGCGGCGCAGCTCTTATGGTACCTGCGCGGTGCTAGGTCGTGGATTGGCACGATCTGCCAAATACACTACTGAATGGGTTGATTACGTTCCGGAACTTTAGCGACATAAAACAACACGCGTCGTCCGTGCATGCTAAGCCAGAAATTATGCGGACAAAAGATTATCGAAATAGGCAATGGTCCTCTCTAGGCCTTCGTCCAGTGTGATCTTTGGTTCCCAGCCTAGCCGGTCTTGCGCGAGAGATATTTCCGGACGACGGCGCGCGGGATCGTCTTTAGGCAGCGGCATGTTGATAATTTTACTATTATTACCGATCGCAGCGATAACCTTTTCCGCCAATTCCAGAATTGTAAATTCCCCCGGATTGCCGATGTTAACGGGGCCAGTAAAATCGTCATCCGTATCCATGATGCGCACGAAAGCTTCGATCAGGTCGTCGACGTAGCAGAACGAGCGTGTCTGAGACCCATCTCCATAGATAGTGATGTCATCACCGCGCAGGGCTTGAACAATGAAATTCGATACTACGCGCCCGTCATTCGGATGCATACGGGGCCCATAGGTATTGAAAATGCGCGCTACCTTGATACGTAGCCCGTGCTGGCGCCAGTAATCGAAAAACAATGTTTCTGCGCAACGCTTGCCTTCGTCATAGCATGCCCGCAGGCCGATGGGATTAGTGTTCCCCCAGTAGGTTTCATGCTGTGGGTGAACTTCCGGGTCCCCGTAGACCTCGCTAGTCGACGCCTGCATAATTTTTGAGCGTAGGCGTTTGGCCAGACCCAGTAGATTGATCGCACCGTGCACGCTGGTTTTGGTGGTCTGCACTGGGTCATGCTGGTAATGGACCGGGGATGCTGGACAGGCAAGATTGTAAATCTCGTCCACTTCCACATAAAGCGGGAAGGTCACGTCATGACGCATGGCCTCGAAATTCGGGTTGTCGAGCAAATGAGCGATGTTGTCTTTGGCGCCGGTAAAGTAGTTGTCAACGCAAAGAACATGTTGACTATCATTTAAAAGCCGCTCGCACAGATGCGACCCAATAAAACCGGCCCCGCCGGTGATCAATATTTTTTTGGG
This sequence comes from Pseudomonadota bacterium, assembly GCA_036339975.1. Lineage (GTDB taxonomy): Bacteria > Pseudomonadota > Alphaproteobacteria > MPNO01 > UBA830 > UBA830. The sequence continues at coordinate 5,509 of JAYYZV010000065.1, forward strand.
AACCGACATCGTTTGGCTCACTCTCACTGTTCTACTGCGCGCATCCGGCACTGCGCGCAAGCTATCACCGAACGCGGGTCAAAAGAACCCTGATCGACAGTTCGTATAACTGTAAGCTAATGCGCCCTTACAGCGGATCGTGTCGGCCAGCCCACAAAATATATGTTGCGAGTAACTCTGGGGGGCTTTATTCCGGCGTGCCGGCACGAAATTTGCGCGATAATAGTGCCGCGGCCTCTCGGCTACTCGAAAAACGAAGACGATAAAACGCCACCCCCACAGCGGGCCGCGTCAGGTCGTACAAAATATCGCTGGAAACGATCGGCAACTTGGTCGCTGCTGATAACGTGTCCCGAATCTGGTCGGGTTCCATGGCGGGTTCCAGAACGGCTGGCGCACCAGCAATTCGATCGAGAAACACGAGCGCGGTAATAGGGGCGCTCTCACCAAAATCCGCTGCCTCGCCCTCCCACAGCTTGAGATAAGCCGAATCTGCATACTGCATCGAGGTATAACCATCAACGAATTCTCGGAATGCATGGCCGCAATCTTCAGGTAATGGCAATGAAACCATAGGCATCAGGCCAAGGCAGGTGCCTGTCGCGTGGGGCCTTACCCTCACGGCGATCTGGTCGTTGCCAAAAAACCGGGACCCAAGAACTGCCAGATGTAAAGCGACCCCCGATTTTTCAATGATCGGATCTTCGATGAAGACCACCAAGCCCTCGTCAATCATTGCCGCCCCGGCACAAAGGCGGATTGACCTCGGATCTCGCGCTGTATAAATGCCGATAAGGCTATCGGCCAAGCCGCTCGCGGCGTCATAAGGGTTATTGAAGGAAAGATCCATTGCTCCCCGGCCGCGGCTAACGACCCTTAAGGTGGTGTCGTCTTGTTCCTCGACACGCACATCGGGGAGCCCATCAATGGACGACCCCGCCCACCGGATATCCCAGCCAGATAAAAAATAAGGCAGGTAGGGCAAAAGTAAATCTGCGTTTTCGACGATCACGGGCGAATTTGGAGGTCCGATGTGCCAGAAATCCAGCGCGTCAACATCAGCTTTGTGGGCAGGATTAAAGTTCATCTGTCGGCACTTCTCGGGGGGCGCGTTTTGACAGGATACGCTGAAGTGTCCGCCGGTGCATATTAAGGCGGCGGGCAGTCTCAGAAACATTGCGATCGCATTGTTCATAAATCCTTTGGATATGCTCCCATCGAACACGGTCTGCAGACATCGGGTTTTCGGGTGGTGGCGGTAGGCCGTCGCCGCTAGACAACAACGCCGCTTCGATGGCATCTGCGTCTGCCGGCTTCGCAAGATAATCTAGAGCACCTGCTTTCACAGCAGCTACGGTAGTTGCTATATTACCGTATCCGGTAAGTATGATGATACGAGAACCGGGGCGCACCTTCTGGATGGCGGATACAATATCTAGGCCGCTGCCGTCCATGAGGCGTAAATCAAGAACCGCAAATGCCGGTAGTATCGACTTTGCCGCAGCAACCCCATCACGAACCGACCCTGCAGTAACAACATCGAAGCCGCGCGTTTCCATTGCGCGAGCGAGCCTCTCGAGAAAAAGCTCGTCGTCATCTACTATTAACAAAGTTCGGTCTTCAAACTGTTCGAGCACGTTCTTCTTCAATTTTTGGACTCCGAATCCCGTATTTCGAGTGTGTCACGACGCCACACTATATCAACCAATGCGCCGCCTTCAGGATCATTCCGAAAGGCGATATCTCCCCCAGACCGTTGCAACAAGGTGTGAGCAATAAAAATGCCAAGCCCCATATGGCCACTAGAACGTCCTCGAGAAGATATATATGGCTCTCCGAGCCGTTCGAGTAGCCCCGCCGCGAATCCTGGCCCGTCATCACCAATGCGGACGCGGATGTATTCTCCGTCCCAATGGGTATCAATTTGGATTCTATGCCGAGCGAACTGCGCGGCATTCTGAATTATTGTACCCAATCCATGGACAATTTCAGGGCTGCGGGCGACAACCGGTCCCGGATAGGCCTCATCCCCTTGTGGCCCTCTGGCGGTTAAATTGAATTCAATGCTTGCGACTTTGTGGCGTTTCGCTGCTGCTTCTACCAACGCGTGAAAAGGGAGGTGCGCAAAGGGCGAGATATCCTCTTCGCCGTCTTCCGAACGGTCAGAGAGTTCCGCCAAAATATCCCGACACCTCGCCGTTTCGCTAATAAGCAACTGAACGTCGTCATACATCGGGCTACCTGCTCCCAGTTCCCTAGCAATTTCTCCTGACGCCACGGCAATTGTACCCAGCGGACTGCCAAGTTCGTGAGCTGCGGCCGCGGCCATACCACCAAGCGCTGCAAGTTGCTGTTCGCGTGCTAACGCGAGCTGACTGGCAGCCAATGCGGTCGACATTCGCCGTGCTTCATCAGCCACCCGCCAAGTATAAATCGCAAAAAACAGAATTCCGATCACAAGGGCAACCCAGATGCCGAGTACGTATATCTGTGGGAACGAAAATCCACCCTCTGTCCATGGTAAAGGAAAATGCCAGATTGCTAGTATCGTGATGCTAACAATAGATAGGGCGCATAGCGCGATAGTGCTGCGAATTGTTAGAATCGTCGCGGACACAGCGACTGGCGCCAGTAATAAAAAAGAGAACGGGTTTTCCAGACCGCCTGTCAAACAAAGAAGAGCGGCGAGTTGCAAAATATCAAACGCCAGGAACGCGGAAGCACCTCGCTCGCCTATGCGTAAAGGCGTAGGATGCCCGGTCAGAACGACCAGATTTAGCAAGAATGAAGTGGCCACTATCGCAAAGGCCGGGCCGAGCGGAACCGGAAACCCGAATCCATAGTGAACAACCAGTAACGCTAGCGCTTGTCCCGCGATCGCTACCCACCTGATTAGTGTCAGTGTGTGCAGCCGCACCGGATCGTTGCCCGCCGGTGCATAGGCATAATCCGACAGGGGAAGCCGCATCATTCGGGGTACCGGCTCATTGCCAACCGGCGACATGAATTACCTCGCCTTATGTGTTTGCCAGATCTATCGCGATGGGTCGCCGGTGTGAAGTCAAAATACGCTATAACAAAAATAGATAATTGGGCTGGCCCCACCGCGCCAAGCATCCCATATTCCAATTGATGGCCGATATAGCGATAAGAGTAAACCAGCTCACCAAAAGATTCGGTGAGATTATAGCCGTAAACGAAATCAGTTTCTTCGTTAGACAGGGAAAAATATGTGCTTTGCTGGGAGGTAATGGCGCGGGTAAAACGACCACGATCTCAATGCTACTCGGGCTTCTAATCCCGAGCGCCGGTAAGATCGAGATTCTCGGCACTGACATGATTCGCGATCGCTACAAGGTGCTACCGAGAATCAATTTTTCTTCACCATATGTGGATCTACCAAAAAGGTTGACGTCTCGGGAGAACTTGATGGTGTATTCCAAGCTATATGGCATTTCCGACCCCAAAGGACGCATCGTCGAGCTCGCGTCAGACCTTGATATAGGCCGTTTCCTGGACCGCCCCTTCGGCGAACTCTCGTCGGGCCAAAAGACGCGGGTATCTCTGGCAAAATCATTACTAAACCAACCAGACCTTCTTTTGCTGGACGAGCCAACAGCATCCCTAGATCCAGATACGGCCGACTGGGTTCGGACCTATCTGATGGAACTCCAGCAGGATCGTGACATAACGATCCTGCTGGCATCACACAACATGTCTGAGGTCGAACGCATGTGCGACGACGTCGTGATGATGAAAGAAGGGTCCATCGTCGACCGTGAAACCCCAGCGGCCCTGCTGACTAAATATGGTCGCGCTAATCTTGAAGATGTCTTTCTCGACATCGCCCGCGGACGTGGCAACGGCGAGCGACCCAAAATAGAGGGGAGCGCATGACGGGGGGCAGGCGAGTGTCCTATTTTTCCGTTCAACGCATTACCGCAATGGTATTGCGTTATTTTTATCTTCTTCGTGGATCTATTCCACGAATCATCGAGCTGGCGTACTGGCCGACTATGCAGATGCTGATCTGGGGCTTCATGTCTCAATTTTTGTATCAACACTCTGAGTGGTTCGTCCGAGCAGGTGGAATCCTTATTGCAGCAGTGCTTCTTTGGGACGTGATGTTTAGGTCAAACATCGGGGTCTCAATTTCTTTTCTTGAGGAAATGTGGTCGCGAAACTTAGGCCAGCTGTTCGCTAGCCCGCTACGACCATACGAATGGGCCTTTTCGCTCTTGTCAATCAGCGCGATTAGGACTGTGATCGGGATCGTCCCAGCAGCGTTATTGGCCATACCACTTTATCATTATTCTATATTCGAGATGGGTCTACCCCTGATCGCCTTTTTTGTGAACCTACTGATCTTCGGAGCAGCAGTTGGGCTTGCCGTATCGGGACTCGTTCTTCGCTGTGGCCTTGGCGCTGAAAGCCTCGCTTGGGCAGTTATTTTCGCGATCGCGCCACTAAGCGGCATCTATTACCCGATTTCCACACTTCCTGACTGGTTACAGCCGATTGCTTATGCACTGCCGTCCTCGCACGTATTCGAGGGGATGCGCGCTGTGGCAATGAACAACGTTTTTCTGATAGAGAGGTTTATTTGGTCAGCCAGTCTAAACGTTGTATATCTGTTGTTGGGGACAGGTATATTCCTTATAGCTTTCAGGGTCGCCCGGCATCGCGGCCAGTTATTGCAGATAGGAGAATAGGAACTGCAAAGAGGCCAACCGTGAAACGCGCCACGAAGTATCGGCGCGATCGCCAATTCAGCGCACTGCACGGTAAAAGGAAGTTTTCTGTGATAAAGCCTTTGCGGCCCTATCAACACGAATAACCCTAGGTCCAGGCACAGTTCCTTACCAATATACCGTTAGCGCAAATGAGATTTCAACGGTCTATCCCGACCGCTTGTAAGTATCTTAGTACACGGCCGCGATTACCACGGTGCGCCCACTCCCAAGCCGTGCGGCCAGTAAAATCCGTCAGCATCGGATCCGCATTGCTGTCGATCAGTGCTTGCACAGTCGAAAGGTGCCCTTCGGATGCTGCAATCATTAACGGCGTCAGCCCACGCCTGTTCTGAAGACTCGATTTAGCACCACTTTCAAGTAGTATTTCTGTGACGCCGGCATGGTTCCCGGCCGCCGCGTAGTATAACGGCGAGTTTCCAAATTTATCTAAGGCGTCGAGCTTGGCGTTATGTTTGACCAATAGTTCGACGAAATCCTCGTTACCACGGCCCGCAGCAAACATTAGGGGCGTTCGCCCATTTTGATCGCGGGTTTCGATATTGTGTTTCCGGTTAAGGAGGCCCTCCGCAGACTTAAGGTCGCCCGATTTGGCGGCTTCAATCAGACGGTCGTTCTTCAGGAGGTCAACTTCCGCTCGCCCGTTCGCTGAAGACAACGCCGTCAGCGTAACAACCAACGCAATAAGTCGTAGGATGTGAGAAATTCTCATAATTTAAAGATGTTACCCGTTTTCTATGGTTCAAGACTTGGTCTGGCAAATTATAGCGACCCCTAGTATACCTTGATTAAGCTGTATGATCGCCAGAAATTAACGAATGCGTCTCTATCAAGCCGTCCTAATCATCGTCACCGGAATTATAATTGCCTCGATTGCGGCATATGTTCTATACGGCGGAGGCGGGTCGACGGGGCGCGGGATTGCGGCTATCGGCGGACCATTCACCCTCACCGATCAAAACGGGAAAGCCCGCACTGAGCAAGACCTCAAAGGCTCTTACAGCCTTGTTTACTTCGGATACACGTTCTGCCCGGACGTATGTCCGACTGCCCTTCACGTTATATCTAATGCTATGGGCCGACTAGAAAAGGAAATACAGGAAAAGATCACGCCCGTATTCATCACGATAGACCCCGAGCGGGATAACATCGAACAACTGAAATCCTATGTAGGCAATTTTCATCCACGCATCATCGGTCTCACCGGTACGGAACTACAGATTGCAGAAGCTGCCCGAGCGTATAGAGTTTACTACGCTAAATCTAAGGACAACGGCAGTACCACCGACTATCTTATGGATCACAGTTCCATTGTCTTTCTGATGAATCCCAAAGGGGTTTATATAACCCATTTCACCCATACCACTGAGCCTGAGCGAATGGCGGCAACACTGCGACGGGAGATCGGAGGCTGACATTGGCCGATGCCAGTAAATCGAAATCTTTTTGGAGAACAAAATCCCTCGACGAGTTGGATTCTGAAGAATGGGAGTCCCTATGCGACGGCTGTGCTAAATGTTGCCTTATAAAGCTTGAAGACGTTGATACGGGCGAGCTGGCGTTTACGGAGGTCGCGTGCCGGCTGCTTGATCTCGGAACCTGCGCCTGCACGGATTACCACATACGGTCTTTACGGGTCCCGGATTGCCTTCAGGTGACACCTGATCTGGCGCGCACAGCGAATTGGCTTCCCACAACTTGCGCCTACCGCCTCTTGGCCGAAGGTAAGGAACTCCATTGGTGGCACCCCCTCGTATCGGGAGACCCAAAAACCGTCCACACAGCGGGAATTTCGGTAAAGAACAAGGTTATTCACGAATCCCAGCGGGTGGATCCCGAAGACCATATCGTCTTCTGGCCAGAATAAAGCCGACAGGGAAAGAGAAACCGTCGCACGACGACAACTCCATCGATAGACGGCGGTCTCTGGCTCATGGTTCTGAACCTTTGGGCGACAATATCACGCGAGATCATTTAGCGGATAAAGACTTCCGGAAATCATCCCTACGGATAGGAAACCTGTCCCGACAAGGGCATGATAGAGGTATGTCGCGCGCCGTCCTGATCGTTCTAATTTCAGCTCTGGTCATGCTGGGTCCATTCACCAACAACATTATGGTGCCATCTCTACCATCGGTGGCGGATGGGTTACAGGTGAGCTTCAGCGGCGCCCAGCTAATTCTGAGCGTTTTCATGGCCGGCTATGCTGTTTTTATTCTACATCCTTGTGCTCCAGCATTCTAAATGGCGCATCAACGAAC
>JAYYZV010000066.1:0-6074 GCA_036339975.1 Pseudomonadota bacterium
TTGGTTGAGGTCAAGAACCGGGCGAGCGGCTAGCGTGAGGAGGTTTCGCTGGAATCTGCGGTGGCACGGCTTACCAGATGATCTTTAATACCCTTGAGCGAATGGTCGCGCTACGGTACCTGCGCTCGCGGCGGAAAGAAGGTTTTGTTTCGGTGATTGCGGGATTTTCTCTGGCAGGCATCGCGCTGGGAGTCGCAACACTGATCATAGTGATGTCGGTTATGAACGGTTTTCGTGCGGAATTGTTGCAACGGATCCTTGGGCTCAATGGCCACCTCGGCGTCTATGAACTCGCTAATCAGCCTTTGACGGATTTCGATTCTATTGCCGATAAGATAAAGCTAATCAGTGGTGTTAAGCGGGTGATACCGACTGTAGAAGGTCAGGTACTGGCCAGCGCCAACAACGTTGCGGCCGGGGCCATCGTGCGAGGTGTCCGGCCGACTGATATACGGTCACGCGAAATCATCGCAGATAATATCCGTGCCGGCACTCTAAACGATTTCGGGGGACGGAACAGTGTGATCGTTGGCTCCCGCTTGGCAGCTAAATTTAGGGTGCGGCCGGGGGATACCATCCGTTTGGTCTCGCCACAGTCGAACCTAACCGCGTTTGGTTCTGTTCCGCGCAGCAAACGCTACCGTATCGCCGCCGTCTTCGAGGTCGGCATGTTTGAGTACGACTCCAGTTTTGTCTTCATGCCTCTGGAAGCCGCGCAGATCTATTTCCTTTCAAAAAACGCTGTGACCAAGATCGAGGTTTTTCTTAAGAACCCGGATCTCGTGCCTCAAATGCGAGAACAATTTGTACAGTCGGCGGGCAAACCGATACGTATCGTTGACTGGCAGCAGGCTAATTCTAGTTTCTTCAACGCGATCAAGGTGGAACGTAACGTCATGTTCCTTATTCTGACGCTGATCATACTAGTGGCGGCATTCAATATTATTTCGGGCATGATTATGTTGGTTAAGGATAAGGGTCGCGACATTGCGATCCTGCGCACCATGGGGGCAACGCGCGGTATGGTGATGCGAATCTTTATGCTAGCCGGCGCGTCCGTCGGAATAATCGGCACGGCCATCGGTTTCCTTTTGGGGATTGCCTTCGCTGGCAATATTGAAACTATCCGGCAACTGCTGCAGGGGCTGACCGGAACAGAACTATTTTCCGCTGAAATCTATTTCCTTTCGCAACTGCCGTCGGTAGTCCAGACGTCAGACGTTCTAAGTATCATCGTGATGTCCCTAGGGCTTTCTTTCGTGGCGGTGCTATACCCGGCCTGGAGGGCCGCCCGTCTGGATCCGGTGGAGGCGCTGCGGTATGAGTGAGTTGGCGTTGGTCCTTGAAGATATTGAACAAACATTTACGCAGGCAGGTAACAGCCTTCATATCCTACGCGGCGCCTCGATCGCTATTCAACCCGGCGAAACCGTTGCACTGGTAGGCCCATCTGGAGCGGGAAAATCGACGCTATTGCATGTAGCGGGTCTGCTCGAGCGGCCCGATGAAGGCGAGATCAAGGTCGGTGGCATCACGTGCAGTCATCTCACCGACGACAAGCGGACAGCGCTCCGGTGCCGCGCGATCGGATTTGTCTATCAATTTCATCACCTGTTGCCGGAATTTTCGGCGTTGGAAAATATCGTGGTACCCCAGATGATCGCCGCTGTGTCCAAATCTGTTGCGCAGGAAAGGGCGCGGATGCTGCTCGATATGGTTGGACTAGCCGATCGTGCCAACCACCCGCCCGCCAAGCTGTCGGGCGGTGAACAACAGCGCGTGGCCATTTCACGTGCCCTCGCGAACAGCCCGAGTATACTGATCGCTGACGAACCTACGGGTAACCTTGATCAGGAAACAGCTGAGTTGGTTTTCGAACTGCTGATGGCTTTGACCCGTGATACCGGGGTGGCCGCACTTGTGGCCACTCACAACCCGGATCTCGCTAACCGTCTGGACAGGAAGTTGATGCTGCGAAACGGGATAATGGAGGAAGTTTGACCTTCTATTTACGCATCATCGGTGCAAAGGGTAAGGTTTCTTTAAGCTAATCAAAAACGGTGATTCCCTTCGTGTTGTGAAGTATGTGTACTTTATTCATCCACAGAATTCTGTCACTTGCATCTACACCGGTTTCCGATTCGCTCTAAACTGGTCGGATGATTGATCCGGGTTTCATACACCTTCGGGTGCACACAGCCTACTCATTGTCGGAGGGTGCTATAAAGCTACCACGACTGATGGAGCTTTGTGAGCAGCACGACTACCCGGCGGTCGCGGTGACTGATACCAACAACTTATTTGGTGCCTTGGAATTTTCTCTTGGAGCCTTGAAGTGCGGTGTTCAGCCGATTATCGGCATTCAAATAGACGTGGCACAAGAGGGCGTGACGAGGCACCAATCCGGCGGCAAGGTGGAGGTGAAGCGCTACGATCGATTGATTCTGCTGGTGCAAAACGAAGCCGGATACGAAAACCTGACGGAGATCGCGTCCGATGCATTCCTCTCTACCGAGCACGGTGATACCCATACAACGCTGGATAAAATTGCACACCATTCTGACGGTCTAATTTGCTTGTCGGGTGGGCCGGAGGGGCCGCTAGGCCGACTTATCGCTGATGGCCAGGGGCCAGAGGCGGCCGCACTATGCAAACGCCTAGCCGATACATTCTCAGGCCGTTTTTATATCGAAATTCAGAGGCATGGGCTGCCGGTGGAAAGTCAGACAGAGGCAGGTCTCCTTGGATTAGCCTACGATAATAATATTCCGCTGGTTGCCACTAACGATGCCTACTTTGGGACTTCCGATATGTATGATGCACACGATGCACTTTTGTGCATTGCCGGCGGGACTTATGTAGCAGAGCGGGATCGGCGGCGACTAACAGAGCATCACTATTTCAAATCGGCGGCGGAGATGCGTGAAATATTCGTCGACCTACCGGAGGCAATCGACAATACGGTAGTGATTGCCAAACGGTGTGCTTACATGCCATCGGAGCGTAAGCCAATCCTACCGCCATTTGAGATCGAGGGCGTCTCAAACGAAGAAGAGGCGCTGCGACTGATGGCGCGGGAAGGGCTCAGCGTCCGCCTAGAGAAACAGGTTTACACCGCCGATATGGATGAAGAGACGCGAGAGAAAACGGCGAAACCATACCGCCAGCGGTTAGAATTTGAGCTGAATGTCATAATTGAAATGGGGTTCCCCGGTTACTTTCTAATCGTCGCGGATTTTATACAATGGTCTAAGGATCAGGGTATTCCGGTAGGTCCGGGCCGCGGGTCTGGGGCCGGATCGTTAGTTTCCTGGGCCTTGACTATCACCGACCTCGATCCCCTAAGGTTTGGTCTTCTGTTTGAACGTTTCCTGAACCCGGAACGTGTTTCGATGCCGGACTTTGACATTGATTTCTGTCAGGACCGGCGCGATGAGGTGATCCGATACGTTCAGGACAAGTACGGCGACGATAAAGTCGCGCAGATTATCACTTTCGGAAAGCTTCAGGCACGCGCAGTGCTGCGTGATGTTGGCCGCGTGCTCGGTATACCCTATGGTCAGGTCGACAAGATTACCAAGTTGGTGCCATTTAATCCGGCACACCCGCCGACCCTGCAGGAGGCGATCGATGGTGAGCCACAACTTCAGGCGCTGCGTGACGGCGACGAGACGGTTGCTCAACTGGTCAATTATTCTCTGAAGCTGGAAGGGCTATACCGGCATGCTTCCACCCACGCGGCGGGAGTGATTATCGGTGACCGCCGCCTCGCGGAACTGGTGCCTCTTTATAAAGATCCGCGTTCAGACATGCCGGCAACACAATTTTCCATGAAATACGCGGAAGCAGCCGGGCTGGTGAAGTTCGACTTCCTTGGTCTCAAGACGCTTACAGTGCTGGAGCGCGCGATCAGTTTGATAGCAAAGCGCGAAGACCCGCCAGATCTACTAAATCTTCCACTGTCAGATAGGAAGACCTTTGAAATGCTGTCGAGGGGTGACACGGTCGGTGTATTCCAACTGGAAAGTTCAGGCATGCGCGACGTGCTGCGCAACATGCGTCCAGATACGTTTGAGGATATCATTGCGCTGGTGGCGCTCTACCGCCCAGGTCCGATGGATAACATTCCACGCTATATCGCTTGTAAACATGGCGAGGAAGAACCCGATTACCTGCACCCAACACTGAAGCCGATCCTCGAAGAAACCTACGGTGTGATGATCTATCAGGAACAGGTGATGCAGATTGCCCAAGTACTGTCCGGTTACTCACTTGGTAGTGCTGACCTGCTGCGCCGCGCGATGGGGAAGAAGATTGCGGCGGAAATGGAGGCGCAGCGTAACGATTTTGTTGAGGGCGCTGAGAAGAACGGGGTAGATACGGTCCAGGCCGGCCGTATCTTTGATCAGGTCGACAAGTTTGCTGGCTACGGCTTTAATAAATCCCATGCTGCGGCTTACGCGGTGGTCGCCTATCAGACGGCATATCTAAAGGCCAACTATCCCGTCGAGTTTCTCGCTGCGTCCATGACACTCGATATTGCCAACACAGACAAACTTAATACCTTCCGTCAGGAACTCGACCGCCTGAAGATCCCGTTATTGCCTCCCGATATCAATAAATCCGGCGTCGTATTTGGGGTGGAGAGCATATTGGACGGTAATACTGTTGATGCTGTCCGCTATGCGCTGGCAGCAATCAAGAACGTCGGTTATCAAGCGATGGAAGATCTGGTATCTGAGCGCGACGCTAACGGCAATTACGCCGATCTCGCTGATTTCGCAAATCGCCTCGGGCAGTCCGGAGCCAACAAACGCCAGTTTGAGAATTTGGTCCGGGCAGGGGCTCTGGACAGCCTCGATCCCAATCGTAAGCGGCTATTCGAAGGCACGGAGGGCGTGCTGCGCCTTGCCACCCAGTCGGCGCAAGAACGCTCAAGTGGTCAGGAAAGTCTTTTTGGGGGGGCGGTTGCGGAGGATGACAACATGCGTCTACGCCTTCCGGACACGTTGGACTGGCCAGTGATGGAGCGCCTTACCCAGGAATTTGAAGCCGTAGGATCGTACCTGTCGGCTCACCCTCTCGACGCTTATGCTGGGCAGTTGCGCCGCCTCCGGGTTACTGCCGCCGCGGACCTAAATACCTCTATGGCAGGCACCAGCCCTAAAATCGCCGGCGTTGTAATCAGCCGCCAGGAGCGCACATCCGCTAAGGGCAACCGCTTTGCCTTCGTTCAACTATCCGATTCAACCGGCGTATTTGAGGTGGTTCTGTTCTCGGAGCTACTTGCGACCAGCCGGGAATTACTTGAAGGGGGGCAACGGGTCTTGGTGACGGTCGAGATCAGGGCGGAAGGTGATGGAGTGAGACTATCTGCGACCAACATCCGCTCTCTGGATGATGTTCTCGCTAACGCTTCAACTGAGTTGCAGATCATGATTGGGGACGAAAAGGCAATCCCTGAGATTAAGAACGTCCTGAACACTGCAGAGACCGGTAAGTGCAGGGTCGCACTAATCGTCGATGTTGGGGATCAACAGGAGGTAGAGGTCCAACTTGCGAAGAAGGTCTCTCTGACGGGCGATTTTCGTGCTGCGGTCGAGCATTTGCCTGGCGTTGCGGCGGTACTGGATCCGTAGGACGCTTCGGCGGTTGGCCGAGCAAAATTGGCATCTTATTCATCTATATAAATTCATTTCTTTCATAGGCAGAGGTTCCTATGCCAGATTTAAAGTTGGACTAAAGTTGGTGAATGGATGAGTGGAAACCACCTCGGGTGTGTTGGTGAACTCCACACTCCGCGATGCCATAAAAACCCTTGCAAAACCGGGCGCCGGAGCGTAAGAACCGGCGCTTAAATCCACACGCGGGGTTAGGGACGGTGGCGTCATAGGCTTATCGTTCGATCCGTTGTTGGGACTTTAGGGTTAAATCCCTGAAAGAACGACCATTCCCGCGGCGGCTTAACCGGAGAAGGACACAGAACATGGCAATGCCAGAATTCTCGATGCGTCAGCTTTTGGAGGCTGGCGTTCATTTCGGACACAATACACGGCGCTGGAACCCGCAGATGG
>JAYYZV010000067.1:0-13931 GCA_036339975.1 Pseudomonadota bacterium
TGACGACAGCATTCAAGCTGATTCTGTCGGACCCTAACGTCGAAGCCATTCTGGTGAACATTTTTGGTGGTATCATGCGTTGTGACGTCATCGCCGAAGGCGTGGTTGCCGCCGCGCGCGAAGTCAGTCTCGATGTGCCACTGGTCGTCCGGCTCGCCGGCACCAATGTGGATCTGGGCAAGAAAATTCTTGAGGACTCCGGTCTACCGATTGTCTCAGCAGATAATTTGGCAGACGCCGCCGAAAAGGTTGTCGAAGTAACGCAGGAGGAGGCCTGATGGCGGTGCTGGTTGGAAAAGACACGAAAGTAATCTGTCAGGGTTTCACTGGCGCGCAGGGCACCTTTCATTCGGAACAGGCCGTTGCCTACGGGACCAATATGGTCGGTGGTGTAACACCGGGTAAGGGGGGCGCTTTCCATCTGGGTCTGCCGGTGTTTGACACCGTCAAAGACGCAGTCGGGAAGACCGGCGCGAACGCGTCTGTCATTTATGTGCCGCCGCCGTTTGCCGCCGATGCTATTCTCGAAGCGATCGACGCTGATATACCGCTGGCTGTCTGCATCACGGAGGGTATTCCCGTGATCGACATGGTCCGGGTGAAACGCGCGCTGGCCAATTCGTCGACTCAGCTGATTGGTCCTAACTGTCCCGGCATAATCACGCCTGACGAATGCAAGATCGGCATCATGCCGGGCCATATTCACCAGCGCGGCAAAATTGGCATCGTGTCGCGGTCCGGTACACTGACTTATGAAGCGGTGGCCCAGACGACAGCCGCGGGACTCGGCCAGACAACCTGTATCGGTATTGGCGGCGATCCGGTAAACGGGACTAATTTTGTCGACTGCATCGATATGTTTCTCGGCGACGACGAAACTGAGGGAATCGTCATGATCGGCGAAATTGGCGGTTCCGCCGAAGAAGATGCAGCTGACTTCATTAAGCAGTCTAGGACAAAAAAACCGGTTGTCGGCTTCATCGCTGGAGTGACCGCGCCCCCAGGACGCCGCATGGGTCATGCCGGAGCAATTATTTCGGGTGGTAAGGGTGGCGCCGACGACAAGATCGACGCGATGAAAAGTGCAGGGATAAGAGTATCCACTTCGCCCGCCGGTATCGGCGACGCGATGGTGGAGGCAATGAAGGGATAGGACGGAGCTTACTGCGCCGGCGTTCTCCGGCATTATATCATTGAGGAGAGCGGCATAAATGCCGCGAAGAGTCATGACCGGACTTTTAGAAGGTACTTCTTTCCTTACAGCCGCTAACAGCACTTTTGTAGCTGAACTTTACGCACGTTATCTTGATAACCCGGCGACGGTCGAGCGTGAATGGGTGGCGTTCTTTGAAGAACTGAAAGACGAGGCGCCCAATATCCTGAAGGATTTGATGGGAGCGAGCTGGTCACCACGGAAAACCGCCGTGATCGGAGCCGATACTACGGCCGAGATTCTTTCGTCCAATAGCACGGCGGCGTTTGGCAGCAACCACTCGAATTTGAATCAGGCCACGCGTGATTCCATCCAGGCGCTAATGATCATTCGGTCGCACCGCGTGCGCGGGCATCTTTATGCCCAGCTCGATCCGCTGGGTCTTGAACGGCCACTTAGCCATACGGAGCTAGACCCAGACTCTTACGGGTTCTCGGGATCTGATTACGATCGCGAGATCTATATCCATGACCGTCTCGGTCTTGGCGAAAAGGCCCCGCTGCGGGATATCGTGAAGCGCGTCCGGTCGACCTATTGCGGTCATATCGGCGTAGAGTACATGCATATCACCTCGACCGAGGAAAAAGTCTGGATTCAGGAACGGATTGAGGCGATTAGCAATCAAACCGACTTCACCGATATCGGCAAGCTAACGATTCTCGAAAGGCTGACCGAGGCGGAACAGTTTGAGCAGTTTCTGCATGTTAAACATACCGGCACCAAGCGGTTCGGCCTCGACGGGGGCGAAACGCTAGTTCCTGCACTGGAGCAGGTCCTCAAACGCGGCAGCCAACTCGGTGTCGAGGAAGTCGTTATCGGCATGCCACATCGCGGCCGGCTGAACGTCCTTGCTAACGTCATGAACAAGCCATTCTCCGCGATCTTCTCTGAGTTTCAAGGAAAAGCCGCAACACCGGAAGACGTCCAGGGGTCGGGCGATGTCAAATATCATCTTGGCACGTCCGCCGACCGGGAATTTGACGGCAAGAAGGTTCACCTGTCGTTGGCCGCCAACCCGTCTCATTTGGAAGCAGTTGATCCCGTCGTGGTCGGCAAGGTTCGTGCAAAGCAGCGCCAGCGCAGTGACAAGGAACGTCGCAAGGTGCTTGGCCTGTTGATGCACGGAGACGCCGCGTTTGGCGGCCAAGGCATCGTTGCCGAAACATTCGGCCTGTCGGATATTAAGGGGTATCGGACGGGTGGTACTATTCACATGGTTGTCAATAACCAGATTGGTTTCACCACTAATCCCGGGGCGACCCGGGCGTCCCGTTACCCGACGGAAATCGCTAAGATGGTTCAGGCGCCGATTTTCCACGTTAACGGCGATGACGTTGAGGCCGTCATCCACGTTTCGCGCATCGCTGCTGAATTCCGGCATAAATTCCGCAAAGACGTGGTCATCGACATTTGGTGTTACCGTCGGTTTGGTCACAACGAAGGCGACGAACCGGCGTTCACGCAGCCGAAAATGTACAGTGCCATTGCCAATCATCCGACAGTGCCTGAAATTTATGCCAATCAGCTAATTTCCGAAGGGGTCGTCACAGAAAAACAGGTCGTTGAGATTCAGGCACACGTTCGCGCCCGTCTCGACGCGGATTTCGAAGCATCGAAATCTTATAAGCCGAATAAGGCGGACTGGCTCGAAGGTAAATGGCAAGGGCTAACTACCGCGCCGTCAATGGAAGAACGAAAAGGCCAGACCAATGTGTCGGTGGACCTGCTGAAGGAAGTCGGTGCTGCGATTTCGACGGTGCCCGAAGAATTTAATTTGAACAGCAAGCTTCGGCGGTTTTTCGACAACCGTAGAAAGGTATTGGACGCCGGGGAAGGAATCGACTGGGCGACCGGGGAGTCCTTGGCGTTTGGTACGCTGCTGACAGAAGGGCACTTGGTTCGGCTCAGCGGTCAGGACGTTGCTCGTGGGACGTTTTCCCAGAGGCACGTCGTGGTTACTGATCAGGAAACCGAAGAGCCCTATATTCCGCTAGAGCAGATCCGCCCGGGCAATCAGGCGAAGTTCATCGCGCGCAATTCGACGTTGTCCGAAGCGGCGGTGCTTGGTTTCGAATACGGCCTGTCCCTAGCCGACCCGGACGTTCTCGTTATGTGGGAAGCGCAGTTCGGCGATTTTGCGAACGGAGCGCAGTTCATTTTTGATCAGTTTGTTTCGTCCGGCGAATCCAAGTGGTTGCGTATGTCGGGTTTGGTCATGCTGCTACCGCACGGTTTTGAAGGGCAGGGGCCGGAACATTCGTCGGCAAGGATCGAACGCTATCTGCAGCTTTGTGCGGAGGACAACTGGCAGGTTTGCAACATCACCACGCCAGCCAATTACTTTCACGTACTTCGCCGTCAGATACGTCGCAATTTCCGTAAACCGCTGGTTATCGCGACACCAAAATCTTTGCTGCGGCACAAAAAAGCTGTCTCAACACTCGAAGAATT
Source organism: Pseudomonadota bacterium (assembly GCA_036339975.1). GTDB lineage: Bacteria > Pseudomonadota > Alphaproteobacteria > MPNO01 > UBA830 > UBA830. The sequence continues at coordinate 3,665 of JAYYZV010000067.1, forward strand.
TGGCCCAGGGACGTCCTTCAACCGCGTCCTGCCGGATCCCGGGGGTCTTGTCGCCCAGACCAAGGTCAAGCGAGTAATCATTTGCAGCGGTAAGGTCTATTACGACCTGCTGGCCGCCCGAGACGAAATGAATATTTATAACGTCGCGCTGATTCGGATGGAGCAGCTATACCCATTCCCCAGTGTGTCACTGTCTAAAGAACTGAAAAAATACCCCAATGCCGAAGTCATATGGTGCCAGGAAGAGCCAAAAAACATGGGTGCCTGGACCTATCTTGATCGACGTCTAGAAGAGTTACTCGACAAAACTGATATAAAGGCTGAGCGGCCTTTCTATGTCGGTCGACCCGAAGCGGCATCGCCGGCTACGGGCTCGTTCGACAAACATGTCAGAGAACAAAAGACCTTGATCAAATACGCTTTGACCATCTGACCAAACCAATTTTCCGCTCCGGGAGAATAATGCACATGGCTAACGAAATTACAGTCCCGACGCTAGGGGAATCCGTTACCGAGGCAACGGTCGCAAAGTGGTTTAAGACGGAAGGAGACGCCGTCAAGGTGGACGAGCCGATCCTCGAACTGGAAACCGACAAGGTGACGTTGGAAGTCAACGCTTCGGCTGCTGGTATATTGAGCGAAATCACCGCTAAGGAAGGCGACAATGTCCAAGTCGGTGCAGTGCTCGGCATGATTGGCGAGGGTGGAGCCGCTCTCGAGAAGAAAGAAAAGGCAGCGGGAAAACCTACCAATGTCCCTGCCAAGTCGGAAGAAGCTGAGCCTGCTCCGGCGTCGGCTGCATCCGCGGTTGGTGACGACAGCGACAAGCTGTCACCCGCGGTACGCAAACTGGTTGAGGAAAATCATATTGATCCGTCTGAGATTCCCGGAACTGGCAAGGGCGCCCGCCTCACCAAGGGCGATGTGCTGCTATTCCTGAAGGAACGTGGTGAAAATGTCGCACCCGCTGTGCAACCGCCGCCCGTGAAACCTGCAGACCCGCGTTCTAAAGATTTGCGCGAAGAACGGGTGAAAATGACCCGACTGCGACAGCGAATTTCCGAACGTCTGAAAGAGGCCCAGAACACAGCGGCGATTCTCACCACGTTCAATGAAATTGACATGACCAACGTCATGGTGGCACGCGAGAAATTCCAAGCCGATTTTGAAAAACGCTATGGCTGCCGACTGGGTTTCATGTCGTTCTTTGTCAAGGCCTGCATCGTTGCGCTCAAGGAACTGCCAGCCGTAAATGCCGAAATCGATGGTGACGAGCTGATATATAAGAATTATTATGATGTTGGGGTTGCGGTCGGTACGGAGCAGGGCCTCGTCGTGCCGGTACTGCGGGATGCGGACAAGCGATCTTTCGCCGAAGTTGAGAAAAGTATTACAGACCTCGGGCTGCGGGCGCGGGACGGTAGGCTCAGTATGGACGAGCTGACCGGCGGCACGTTCACCATTACCAATGGTGGCGTATACGGATCGCTGATGTCGACGCCCATAATAAACCCACCACAATCCGCCATACTCGGCATGCACAAGATCGATCGGCGCCCCGTTGCGGTGCGAGATTCGATCGAAATCCGGCCAATGATGTATGTGGCACTGTCGTATGATCACCGTATCATTGACGGCCGCGAAGCGGTGACGTTCCTTGTCCGCGTCAAGGAATGCATTGAAGACCCTGAACGCATCCTTCTCGCTGTCTGATTAGAGGTACAATTTAATGAGCGACTCCCATTTTGATCTGATTGTGATTGGGGCGGGCCCGGGTGGTTACGTTGCCGCTATCCGCGCGGCGCAGCTCGGCCTCAAAGCCGCTTGCATCGACAAACGTGGCACTTGGGGTGGTACCTGCCTTAACGTAGGATGCATTCCCTCTAAAGCGCTGCTGCATTCATCAGGGAAATTTGAAGAAGCTCAGGAACGTCTGGTGGAGCACGGTGTCAAGGTTGGCAAGGTAGAACTCGATCTGAAGGCGCTGATGGCGCGCAAGGACAGGGTTGTTGATGACCTCACTAAGGGTATCGGTTTTCTGTTTAAAAAGAACAAGGTTACTGGCATTACGGGTACGGCAAAGATCGCTAAACTTGGCGAAGTGGAGGTGATGGGCGACAGCGGCACCGACACCTTTACCGCTACAAATATTTTGGTCGCGACCGGTTCCACCGTGGCGCCATTGCCGGGTGTTGTCATCGACGAGCGCAGAATCGTGTCATCCACGGGCGCGCTATCTCTTACCAAGGTGCCCAAACACCTTGTCGTTGTTGGCGGCGGCTATATTGGTCTTGAAATGGGCTCTGTCTGGCGTCGTCTAGGATCCAAGGTGACGGTCGTTGAGTTCCTCGACGCTATTGTGCCCCATATGGACACGGAAGTTGGCGCCGCCATGCACAAAATGCTGACGAAGCAGGGTATTGAATTTAGGCTTGGCACCAAGGTGACGGGGTCAAAAACGACCAAAACACAGGTCACGCTGACGGTAGAACCTAAGGCCGGTGGTGATGCCGAAGACATCCACTGCGATGTCGCGCTGGTGGCCATTGGCCGCATTCCGTTCACTGATGGCCTCGGCCTCGAAGACGTCGGCGTCGCAATGGATAGTCGTGGCATAATTCAGGTCGACGACAATTTCAAGACCAATGTAGACGGAATCTATGCCGTCGGTGACGTCATTCCCGGTGCGATGCTTGCCCACAAGGCAGAGGAAGAGGGTATTGCCTGCGTTGAAAATCTCGCTGGTCAGGTTGCCCACGTTAATTATGACGCCATCCCGTCGGTAGTCTACACATCCCCGGAAGCGGCCTCCGTCGGCAAAACAGAACAACAGCTGAAAGAGGCGGGTGTCGAATATAAGAAGGGTAACTTCCCGTTCACGGCAAATTCCCGTGCCCGCGCCAACGGTTACACCGACGGCTTTGTGAAGATTATGGCGGATGCTGAGACTGATGAAGTCCTGGGTGTGCATATCGTTGGAGCTGACGCCGGCACCATGATAGCGGAATTGGCGCTGGCCATGGAGTTCGGCGCATCGTCGGAAGACATCGCGCGCACATGTCACGCTCACCCCACGCTGAACGAAGCGGTCAAGGAGGCGGCCCTTGGTGTCGAGGGGTTGCCTATCCATATTTAGCCCGTGGCGCACTCCCCTAAAGGCCAACCGTTTCTCCGCTTGGGCATCCCCGGGGAGTTTTTTCGACCATGCAGAGTATCTGATTTGTTCTGATTTTATTAATCCTGTCGTCTCGAAAATCGGAGGGGCACACCGTCGGAATGACAAATTGACAACCCGCTATTCCAGTTTAGAAAAAAGTACGATGAGGTGCAGGGTTGCTCGACGCTCCTAATCCTTTTTTTCCAGATCCGCGTGAAGCCTGATCGCCTCGCGTCGCGCCCACAGCCATAATGCGACGGTGAGCACGCCACCCGCTGCTATGGTCGCTTCCATGCCCGCATAGCTGGCGATCCAGCCGGCAGCTAATGCGCCGAACGCAGGCAGTCCCCATGAAATAACAATGAATAAGCTCATAACCCGCGCGCGAACGTCCGATGCGACGGTGTTCTGGATCAGGGTCTGCGAACCCACGCCGCCGACCAGCATGGCGAACCCCACGACGGCGAAGCTGATCGTTGCGATCCAGACTTGCCCCGCTTGTGTGCTAGCAACCAGTCCGATTCCCTGAACCAGCAGGCTTAGCGTGACAAGATTTGTTAGCCCTTCTGTCTTGCCGCGCATGCCCACCCACAAGCAACTCACCATGGCGCCGAATCCGATCGCCGACATTAGGATCGCGAAGCCGTCGGAACCGGTGTCGAACACCTGCGTGGCGAAGCCCGGCATCAGTTCGATCACGGGTCGAATAAACAATCCGGTGATACCCAGCATGATCAGCAGGAACCGGATACCAGGATGGCTGAAACCGTATTCTATGCCCATTGCCATATCCGCGAAGATGTCCCGCCACGGACCGGGAGTGCGTTTGGGCTCTTCTACCTTGATTACCAGTAGGGCGATACAGAACTGCATAAAGGTGAACGCGACGACCGCTAGCACAACGCCCGACCCGGAAACCGAAATCAGGACCCCCGCAATAGCTGGCCCGACGAAACGGGAGCCGTTGAAGGTCGCACCCGTAAGCCCAATAGCCGCGGCTAGATCGTCCTTGGCGACCAGTGCATGTACCAGCGCCATGCGGGCGGGGGTGGTGAGCGATTCCAGCGTTCCGATAAGAAGCGCGAAGACGACGACCAACTCGATGGTTATCAGGTTCATTAGGGTCATTAAAGCAAAAACGCTGGCGGCGATGGCCGTTGCCGTTTGGGCTAAGATGGTGATCCGAATATAGCCAATCCGGTCGGCTACCGCGCCGGCAATGACTGAGAAGACGACTAGGGGAATGCTCTCCGCGAAGGCGACAATGCCTAGCCAGACGGTGGATTCTGTCAGCTCCCAAGCTAGCCATGCGACGGCGACCCGGTACATCCAGCGGCCAACCGTGTTGAAGCCGTTACTGGCCCAGTAGATCGCAAAGTCGCGCTGTGAAATAACGCGTCCGATCCCACCAAGCATAAGTTTACCTAGTGTCTGGCCGGCGTGGGCCGGCGTGGACATAGCATCGGTTAGCTACTGGCTGTAGCGCGGGGGTGTGCGCGGTTATATACCTCGGTCAGTTTTTGCGTATCGACATCTGTGTACCGCTGGGTGGTTGACAAAGATGAGTGACCGAGAAGTTCCTGGATGGTACGTAAATCGCCACCACCGGCCAGCAGGCTCGTCGCGAAGCTGTGCCTCAGCGCGTGCGGGGTTGCGGTTTCCGGCAGGCCTAGGTCAGCCCGAAGGCAGCGCATGGTCCGCTGTAAGATTCCTGGGTTCAACCGTGCGCCACGCGCACCGTAGAACAGAGGGTTGTTGGCCTCGGCTGAATAGGGGCAGGCTTCCCGGTAGGTGCGCACAGCGGCGATTACGGCGGGCAGCACCGGTACTACCCGTTCCTTGTTACCTTTGCCCGTGATCACCATGGTGTCGCCGGAAGGTGCGTCGCCCTGATTAAGGCTCAAAGCCTCGTCGATTCGAAGTCCACAGCCGTAGAGCATGGCAAGGATTGCTACATCACGGGCGCCGACCCAGGGTTCGCTCGCCAGTTCGACCACCCGCCGTAGTAGTGCCAACGCATCATCGGCGTTGAGCGGCCTGGGAACCGATTTTGGCGGTTTGGGCGCCTTCACGGCCGCCAGCGCTGGATTGTCCACTCGACCGGTACGGGCGAGAAAACGAAACAAGTTTCTGAGCGATGACATCTTGCGTGTTGTGGTGGTGAAGGTACGCCCGTCAGTCAGGAGTGCTGCAAGCCAGCTACGGAAATATGCCGCCGTCAGTTTGTTGAGCGCCGATAGATCGGCAAACGGCACTTGTTCATCGGTCTCGATTGGATGTGTGCGAAGGAACTCGAGAAAGGAAGCCACATCCCGGCAGTAGGCGGCGACCGTGTGCGGTGACATACGGCGTTCCGCGATTAGCCAAAGCCGCCAGTCTTCTAGCGCCGCAAGTAGGTCCGGCTCGGCGTTAAAACGGATCAGCTTTTCGGCCCCAGACATTGCTTGAGCCGTGTTTCCAGAATCTCGGCGAAGAATAGGATCAGGTCGGTGGCTTGGTCCGGATCAAACCCGTCATCCCGCCCTGATCCCAGCGCCAGCAGCATCTCGGGCGAATTTCGGCCGGTCCGTAGACGCAGATAGGCGACGGATTTCACGCGGTCGGCATCGTCGCTGAAAATCAACGCCTGACCGGTCGTTTGGCCTTGCAGCAGGACGCGCTGTTTGGGACCCAGAAGGTTGGTAATTCCACCCGCGCCGATTGCGGTCGCGCCGGCCAGTGCTAGCGCACCGTTATCCTCAATACACAGCACAGCTGCCTCGAGACCAAGGAGGGTGGGAAGTTTCGTGCGGATCAGGCTGTTAAGCGTATGGATATCGGTGACCCTAACGATTGCGGCCACCGCCTGATGGATTTTCGACTGTCCCACGGCATTTCCCTCAACCGCCTGCAGAAGCTGTTTTTCGCGGCGGCGCAATCCGGCCAGTTCTTTCTGAACCTTGTCGAGCATGAAACGCTGCATGTCGAGAATGCGTTCGCCGCGTTTGAATTCCGGCGGGGTTAGGAAAGTTAGAACTTCCGTGTTTTCCTGAAGGAAGTCCGGATGCCGGCGCAACCACGCCGAGACGAGTTCGGCTGTCAGCGCGTCGGGCTGGATTTCCGCGGCGTCGTCTGACGGGGCACTCACGATCAAGAATCCAGTATTTTCTGGCCGGTATCGGCCCAGTCTGACAGGAACGCCGCAAGCCCTGAATCGGTCAGCGGGTGTTTGACCAGTTGCCGCAAAACGCCCGGCGGCACGGTGCATACGTCAGCGCCCATCTTGGCGGCTTCGATCACGTGATTTGGGCTACGGATCGAGGCCACTAGCACCTCGGTTTCAAACTCCGCATAGTTTGCGTAGATCGTGCAGATGTCGTCGATCAGGCCCATGCCGTCGCTGCTAATATCGTCGAGGCGGCCGACGAAGGGTGAAATATAGGCTGCTCCGGCCTTGGCGGCGAGAATCGCCTGACCAGATGAAAAACAAAGCGTCACGTTGACCTTGGTGCCAGCATCGGCGAGCGCCTTGCAGGTTTTTAGCCCGTCTATCGTCAACGGTACTTTGACCGATACGTTCGACGCTAGACCGGCCAGTTTACGGCCTTCAGCAAGCATAGTTTCATGGTCGGTCGCAGCAACTTCGGCGCTGACCGGGCCGTCGACCATGTCGCAGATTTCCGGAATGACTTCCAAGAAATTTCTGCCCGATTTAGCGATGAGCGAGGGGTTGGTTGTGACGCCGTCTACCAAGCCCGTAGAAGCTAGGTCGCGGATGTCGTCAACATCGGCGGTGTCCACGAAAAACTTCATGATTTTCCTTCTATTTAATCATGCCCCCACGCGCCAGTTTCTTGTAACTGTGCCGGGGGCAATTCGGGTCTGGGAGGGATGCCAACCGATTGGCCGTCTTGCTCCGCTAGGGTAGAGTGTACTTGATGGACCCCGGCCTTTCTATATGCTCTCAGCCCGATCTGTGCGATGCCGTCAGCGTACTTTTGCCGCTGCCGCTGATCGCGCCGTACGACTACCTGGTCCCCGAAGACATGGATGTCGAAATAGGGTCCTACGTCGAAGTGCCGCTCGGCGCGCGACGAGCCAAAGGCGTTGTCTGGGGTCCGGCGAGGGGCGATGTCGACCCACAAAAATTGCGTGAAATCAGTATGTTAATAGACCTTCCGCCGATGCCGGAAAATCTACGCCTATTCGTCGACTGGGTGGCCGCATACACTCTGGCACGACTTGGTAGTGTGCTGCGCATGACCATGAGCGTGCCGGGTGCGCTGGAGCCGCCAAAGGTGGCGACGTTCTATGGGTTGGTTCAGGCGGCTGATGCAAAAAGCGAATCACTTCCGAGCGGCGTACGCATAACGGATGCCCGGCGGCGCGTGCTCAACCTCTTGGCCGATGGCCGTCCGCGTGCGGCGGCAGAGATTGTAAAGACGGCAAGAACGTCTGGCTCGGTCGTCCGGGGAATGGTGGATGCTGCCGTCCTGCAGCCAATCGCCTTCGACGAGCACGGACCAGTTGCCCAACCCGATCCGGACCGGACTGGCACAAACCTGTCGGACGAGCAATCCGCAGCAGCCCGCGAACTCGTATCCGCCGCAGAAAAGGGTTATTCGGTCACCCTATTGGACGGGGTAACAGGGTCCGGCAAGACGGAAGTCTATTTCGAAGCGATCGCAGCTTCGCTCCGCGCTGGAAAGCAGGTGGTCATCTTGCTGCCTGAAATTGCTCTGACTGCAGATTGGCTCGACCGGTTTAAGAGGCGCTTCAGCGTTCCTCCAGTGGTGTGGCATTCCGATCTGCCGATGTCACAGCGACGTCGCAACTGGCGTGCCGTCTTGCGGGGCGAGGCGAAGTTGGTGGTCGGCGCGCGGTCGGCGTTAATGCTGCCCTATTGCAATCTCGGGCTGATTGTGGCCGATGAGGAACACGATCCCGGATTCAAGCAGGATGAAGGCGTCGTTTATAACGCTCGCGACATGGCTGTAGTGCGTGCGCATATCGGTGACTTCCCTGTCATTCTCGCCTCGGCGACACCGTCGCTGGAAACCGTCGACAATGTGTGGCGCGGTAAATACCGGAGGATTTCCCTGCCGGAAAGATTTGCCGGTGCGTCGCTACCGACGACCCGGGCGATCGACATGCGCCGCGAAAAAGTGGATCGCCAGAACTGGTTGTCGCCTAGTCTGGTGACCGCCGTTGGCGAAGCGCTGGCTTCCCTAGAACAGGTGATGCTGTTTCTCAATCGCCGAGGCTATGCGCCGCTCACCCTGTGTCGGGCTTGCGGTCACCGCCTTCAATGTCCGCATTGTACAGCGTGGCTCGTTGAACACCGTTTGCACGACAGGCTCCAGTGCCACCATTGCGGCTACAGCACACCCCCGCCAAAGACATGTCCGTCTTGCGAAGCCGAGGAGCGGTTTGCGGCATGCGGACCGGGGGTCGAACGTTTGGCTGAGGAGGTGAGGGAGAAGTTCCCCGATGCGCGCGTCGAAATCATGTCCAGCGATACCGTTAACAAGCCAGTCGATGCCCAAGCGCTCGTAAGGCGCATGCTGGACCGGGAAATTGATCTCCTAATTGGCACCCAGATCATGGCCAAGGGATTTCATTTTCCCCTCCTGACGTTGGTCGGTGTGGTCGATGCAGATCTGGGTCTCGCTGGGGGGGATCTTCGCGCAGCGGAGCGCACCTATCAGCTATTGCAGCAGGTGTCGGGTCGCGCCGGTAGGGCGGACCGTCCCGGGATGGTGATGTTGCAGACCTTCCAGCCCGAACACCCCGTTATGAAGTCTTTGGTGTCTGGTGACCGAGATCGGTTTATTGAAACGGAGGCAAATGCCCGCAAACAGCATAATATGCCGCCTTATACTCGTCTCGCGGCGATCATTGTATCGGGACGCGACGAACGCAATGTGGACGAAACCGCGGCGGCCCTAGGGCGGAGCGCACCGCGGTTGGATGGAGTTTCAGTTCTGGGTCCTGCGCCGGCGCCTATAACGGTCTTGCGGGGGCGCCACCGTCGCCGGCTGCTGATGCGGGTGAGCAAAGACCTGAACGTTCAGGACCTGCTGCGGCGTTGGGTTTTTTCGACCAAACCGGCCAGTGGGGTCCGCGTATCGATTGACGTCGATCCGTACAACTTTATGTAAGTTTTGGAAACTTACAATTTTTGACCTATGCGTCACCGGCGGTCAGTTTGAAGTATGATCGTTAAGACGTCTTTAGAACACTATGGCATGTCGGATGTTAACACCGGCGACACCGTGGTCTGTAGTATCTTCGTATTTTGGGCGGGCCAGAACGGCTTAGAGGTTTTCATGGCTGAAACATGTCTAAAAAAGCGGCTATTAGAGTTGCAAGCCAGTATTGGCTGTGTTACCTAACGCTGCCTTTTGAGGAAGTCGCAGGCTGAGGAAGCTACAATCCTTGATTTGTGAATGAAATCAAAACCTTAGAATATTAAACAGGACGCTTCAGAGGTCAATCGCGTGCCCTCCATATCGTCAGTCACTTCCGGTGTCGCCGGCCGTTACGCCGCCGCGCTTTTTGAACTCGCCGATGAAGAGAGATCTCTCGATGAGATAGCGGCGGACGCCCTAACAATTCGTGGGTTGCTTGCAGAATCGGCGGATCTTAGACGTCTAGTAGCTAGTCCGGTTATTGGCCGCGAAGAGCAGGGTCTAGCAGTTACTGCGGTCCTCGAAAAGGCAGGCGTTTCCCAGCTAACCCGTAATTTTGTCGGCGTCGTTGCCAAAAACAGGCGGCTTTTCGCGCTATATGATATGTGCATCTCATATAGCGAACTGCTATCTTCTCGTCGCGGCGAAATGACAGCGGAAGTCACCACTGCCCAGCCGTTTAACGAAAAGCAAAGGAATGAGCTGGAACAGGCACTCCGGAAGGCGATTGGGTCCAAGGTTGCTCTGGATGCCCGGGTCGATCCGGCCCTTCTGGGCGGTATAATTGTCAAAGTGGGCTCTCGCATGGTTGACGCGTCGCTCAAAACCAAACTTCAACGGCTTGAACTATCATTGAAAGGGGCAGCGTGATGGATATCCGCGCCGCAGAAATCTCATCAATTCTTAAGGACCAGATCGCGAATTTCGGGACCGAGGCGGA
>JAYYZV010000068.1:0-24896 GCA_036339975.1 Pseudomonadota bacterium
GAGTATCTTTGATTTTCTGCAAATCGTTGAGCGGGATTGCGGCATCCTTGTCGCCGAAATGGAACTGCGTTGGGCAGTTAGGCTTCATATCCCCGACCTTGGCAGCGATGCCGCCGCCATAGAATGGCATGGCTGCCGAGACGCCATCGACCGTGCAGGCTGCGACATAGGTTGCATATCCGCCGAAGCAGAAACCTATCACACTGACTTTTCCTGCGGACCCCACTTCCTCGACTGCGGCACTAATATCGGCGGTGATCCAATCATCCGTAATTTTGCCGCGGGTATCGCGCCCGGTGGCGAAGTCGTCCTCATTGTATCCGAGTTCAATGTTTTTGCCGACGCGGTCGAATAGCGCTGGTGCGATAGTCGTGTATCCTTGCTCGGCAAAATGATCGACGGTGCTGCGGATTTGGCTATTAACTCCGAAGATTTCCTGAACGACGACAAGCCCACCCTTGGACACTCCGGACGCTTCAGCTTTGTATGAATCTAGCTGGTGGCCGTCCGGCGCGGTAAGTGAAATCTTTTCTCCCATGGTACTCCCTTTCTATTGATCCTAGTGTGCGCCAACTTTGGCGCCGTCGTTGAAAACCGATACGTTGGCTGTCGCGATAGCCTGACAAATAACTTAGCGTGCTTGGTCAGACGTTAAAACGGAAAAGCATAACGTCCCCATCCTTTACCGCATAATCCCGGCCTTCCTGACGCATGCGACCGGATTCCTTGGCTCCCTGTTCGCCGTTATGCGTGATGAAGTCGTCATAGCTGATTGTTTCAGCGCAGATAAAGCCCTTGGCGAAATCCGTGTGAATAATGCTTCCAGCATCGACGGCTTTGGTGCCGTCTGGGACCGTCCAGGCGCGGCTTTCGGCAGGTCCGGCAGTGAAATATGTAATCAACCCCAGTAACTCATACCCAGCGCGGATAACCCGCTCCAGACCAGTCCGTTCTAGCCCCATGCTTTTTAGAAACTCCTTCTTCTCCTCCTGATCTTCAAGGTCGACTACTTCAGCCTCGATGGCTGCAGAAACGATGACGCAGGCGGCGTTTTCAGCCGCCGCCTTTTCCACGACTGCCGCCGAAAGCGCGTTTCCTGTCGACGCTGCTTCCTCCTCGACGTTGCAGACATACATCACCGGCTTGGCCGTCAGCAACTGCAACTGCCGGAATAGAGGTGCTTCGTCATTGCTAACTTCCACTATGCGGGCGGGGTTGCCTTCATAAAGGACGGCGATTGTCCGTTCGACCAGTTCCAGCAGTGCGCTGGCTTCTTTGTCGGCGCCGCGTGCCCTTTTAACGAGCGGATCTTTCCTCCGTTCGAGACTTTGCAGATCGGCAAGCATTAGTTCAGTTTCGACGACTTCCGCGTCGGCCAGCGGATCAACTACCCCTGCTACGTGGGTGACTTCCTCGCCCCCAAAACACCGAAGCACATGTACGATAGCCGCAACTTCGCGGATGTGACCTAAAAACTGGTTTCCCAGGCCCTCGCCCTTGCTGGCGCCCTTCACCAGACCCGCAATATCCATGAATTCTAGCTGTGCCGGCACGATGTTTTTCGATTTAGCAAGCCCGGCGATCAACTGAAGCCGGTTGTCCGGTACGGCAACGCGGCCGGAATTGGGCTCGACGGTGCAAAACGGGTAATTCGCGGCCTCCGCCGCTGCGGTGGCGGTCAACGCGTTAAACAACGTCGATTTGCCGACATTAGGCAGACCAACAATTCCGCACTGGAACCCCATCACTTCTTGCCCTTTTCGTCCGTTCTCGGCTGCGGCGCCAGATACGCGACCCTAGTCATGAAGCCGGCATCGTCACCTTCAATTGCAATAGGTAATGCCTCGGCTATCGCGTCGACCGTGCGTTCCACCCAAGCTTGTTCCGCCTTCGGAAAATCCGAGAGTACGTATCCGTGGACGCGTTTTTTATCGCCCGGATGACCGATCCCGATCCGGATACGGCGAAAATCCTGGCCGATATGGGAAGATATACTTCGGATTCCGTTGTGACCGGCGTGGCCGCCGCCCATCTTCAACCGCACCTTGCCGGGGGCAAGATCAAGTTCGTCGTAGAGAACCGTGACTACGCCCGGGCGTAGTTTGTGATACCGCACGGCCGAACCGACGGCGCGACCAGATTCGTTCATAAAAGTCTTCGGCTTTAGCAGAAGGACTTTCTGGCCTGCGATGTTCCCTTCCGCGACATACGCGTGATGCCGCGATCGTCGCAAAGACAGGTTGTAGCGGCGGATAATCTCATCTGCCGCCATAAACCCGATGTTGTGGCGTTGCCGGGCATGTTTTGGACCAGGATTGCCAAGTCCCGCGAAAATCAGCATGGTTGCCAATCCGCCAAAGTAGACCGCGTGGAATGACTATTTGTCGTCGTTCTCTCCGCCAGCATCCGAACTGTCGGTCTCGTCGCTCGAAGTTTCGGTAGTTTCCTCACCCTCGGCACCTTCTCCGTCATCTCCGTCTTCCGGTGTCTCTTCAACCATGACGGTTGGTGCAGCAATAGTAGCGATAGTGAAGTCACGGTCGGATATTACGAATTCGACCCCTTCAGGGAGGGAAACGCTGCTGGCGTGGACGGAATCCCCAACCTCGAGGCCGTCGAGCTGCAGGACCAGTACTGGTGGAATACTATCGGCGGTAGAGATTACCTCAACCTCATAGCGCACGACGTTAAGAACGCCACCCTGTTTAAGACCAGGGCTATCATTCTCACCTTCGAATGAGACCGGTACGTTGGCGGAAATCTTACGTTTTGGGTCAAAACGCAGAAAGTCGACATGCATAGGGGCATCTGAAACTGGATGAAACTGAACATCGCGCGGTAATACGCGGTGCTTGGTCCCGCTGATTTCGATGTCGACCAGTTGAATGAAAAACTGCGGATTGGAAAGTTCGCGATTTAGAAGCCGGCGTTCCAGCGTCAGTGTGATTGGTTCTTCCTTATTGCCGTATATAACGGCGGGCACCTGCCCATCGCGGCGAGCTTGACGCGCGGACCCCTTACCTGCGGCCTCTCGCGGCGAGGCGGGTATTGTTTCGACCTCGGCCATGATTGTCTCCTTTGGATAAACGTGCCGGCCTCCAGGGGTGCCGGTCACGGCAAAAACCCGCCAAATCCGGCGGGGCGCGAGTATTTAACGGCTTATGCTTGAGTAGTCAAACGATTGAGCCCGTCCATCTCAGAAACCCGAGTTCAGTCGAATAGGCTCGAAACGGATCGGGCGTCGCTAATTCGCTCGATGGCTTCTCCAATAAGGGGCGCCACGGAAATCTGCTGAATATTACTGGCAACTCGAACTGCCTCGGTGCCAAGAATGGAATCGGTGATGACCATAGATTTAAGGGGTGACGACGATATGCGGCTTACCGCGCCGCCAGACAAAACGCCGTGGGTGATATAGGCGTGTACGGCTTTCGCACCCGCGTTTATGAGAGCTTCGGCAGCGTTACACAGGGTACCTCCGGAATCGACGATGTCGTCAACCAGGATGCATGTCCGGTCTTTTACGTCACCGATTATGTGCATCACCTCCGACACGCCTGCGCGTTCGCGACGTTTATCGATAATTGCAAGGTCCGTTTCCAGACGTTTAGCGAATGCCCTCGCCCTAACGACGCCACCAACATCGGGCGACACCATTATTAGGTCTTCTTTTTTAATATTTTCCTCTATATGTCGGATGAAGACCGGGGCAGAAAATAGATTGTCCAGCGGAATATCGAAGAAACCCTGTATCTGTCCCGCATGCAAGTCCATCGTCAGCACCCTGTCGGCGCCGGCAACGGTGATCAGATTAGCCACCAACTTCGCTGAGATCGGCGTTCGCGGGCCAGATTTTCTATCCTGTCTTGCATAGCCAAAATAGGGCATAACGGCGGTAATCCGGCTGGCGGACCCGCGCCGAACGGCATCTAGCGCGACAAGCAATTCCATCAGGTGATCGTTCGCGGGGTACGATGTGGATTGAATGATAAATACGTCTTCGCCACGGACGTTTTCCTGTATTTCGACGAAGCATTCCATGTCCGAAAATCGCCGAACACTGGCCTTTGTGAGAGATAAATTGAGATAGGCCGCTATCGCCTCGGACATCGGGCGGTTGCTGTTGCACGCGACGATTTTCATGGGCGATGTCTTCCGGTGCCGGTTTTGAAGATGTTGGTTCAAATGGGTTCCCGCGTCTGCCCCCAATGCCGACGCCATTCCAAAATACCAGCGGTAAATTAGGGTGTAAACGCCGTCCGATTCTTTAGCGTCCAGACACCCTCAGCGGATCGACTAATTTCTTTCTTTTGAACCTTGCCCAACAAATCCCGCAATCCCTCTGCCGCTGAAACCGCTATGTCCCGCGCAATTTGCGGCCAGTTCTCGTCAATCTCTGTAGGCCCAACATCATTGGCCTGTTTCAAACTTCCAAATTCTCGCCCGTCATCCAGCAACAAGGTCCAATTGACAATAATGCGCTTTTGTCCCATGGGGGCGGCAGAAAGGGAAACATTGCCGATGACGATCAGAGAGTTGTTCTGCAATGTATCCGAGACATGAATAGAGTTTCTCCTCAGCGCTGCCTTTAGTTCGTTAGTGAGGACAACTGCAGCCGCTTCCGGTGGTCCTGAAACGTTGGAGACGTGCAGATATCTTTTTTTCAACGTCGCTATGCGGTCCTTTACGACCGGGTTTTGTATCTGGGATGCAATGGCGACTGCCACGCGGGCGGCTATCGATCGGAGCGCGCTCGTGCCGCCGAGTGACAAATTTCCGGGAGATACATCTGTGAAGATATGTACTGACTTGCCACTGTGTGGGCCTTTTCTGAAGAGGTGCCATACAATCTGCTGTTCGGCGCCTTCCTGTTTAGCGAGGCCTCTCAGAGTATGGCTTGCGCGATTACCGGTAAGGGTGAATGCCGGGATATTTCGCGTTATCAATGATGCGGCTACGGCAGTAGAGAGTTCGCGGGCAGTTTCAGCAGGTAGTCCCTTTACGGGCCGGACTAGGACGCCGGCCCGGTCGGGCAGCCGTAGAAGTGGGTTACCCTCTTTTTTCGATTTCTCTGGTTGGAATGGCTGGGGTAGAGGTTGGCAGGCTGCCAGCGTAAAAATTAGCCCCAGCGATCCTATTTTTAGGATGGCTTTATACAAAACAGCTTACCATTAAGCCCAACAAAACGAACACCATGAAAATAATCATATGGGGCACGGCGCACTATTCCTGCAGTGTAATCGCGGAAAGACCACGCCCGTAATCGTGCTCTCCTCGATGGCAAGCCCGGCGATAGCTGAAGAACAGGTCATCCCGTGCGTATGTGTCTATGTCGATCGTGTCATATGTCGTGACCCCTGTTGCTCCGATCCGCGATAATACAAAACCCCGAAGATCGAAGCGGTATTTGCCGGGTTCGGCATCCGGTATAAAATACATGGCTGCTTTCGGGTCCGCTTCTATGAATGGATCAGGAAAATCTGGTCCCACCTGGTATGACTCCTGCGCGATGCAAGGTCCCACGCAAGCCGAAATGTTTTCCCTTTGCGCGCCTAGTTTCTCCATCGCCGATACCGTGTTCTCGATGACTCCGCGGAGCGCACCCCTCCATCCGGCATGTGCTGCCCCGATCACTTTGGCTCTGATGTCGGCGAGCAAAACCGGTGCGCAGTCAGCCGTCAGAATACCAAGTGCTACCCCGGGATAATCCGTCACCATGCCGTCTGCTTCGGGGCATTTTGCAATGATTTCCGACGGCACCTTAACGGTGATGACATTTGCGCTGTGAACTTGGTTAAGCGTGATCAATCGGTCTGCAGCGATACCGAGCCGAGCAACCGCCCGACGCTTGTTCTCGCCGACGTTTTCATGCCGGTCTGACGAGCCGGCACCGCAGTTTAGAGACCCGTAAACACCGTCACTCACGCCGCCGTCCCGAGTAAAAAACCCATGCCGCATGACGGGCGCGTCGGTAAATAGGTGGGATTCAATCATTTCGTCTATAGCTCGAGGTGGAGTGGTATTCAAAACCTGCTGGTGTAGGTGCCCCTGAATGAGAGATTACCATCGCTTTGAAGAGCGTCCCCATTGCGCCCGGATCGATCAGACGTTGGATTGACGAGTATAAAGTCTCTATTTGTTCCGGCGTCGCATTTTCCGACAATGCCGTCATGCGTTGTACGATCCCCAGCGACCGCAGGAACGCTGCTTGGTTCACAGGACCGAACACGTGGCAGCCGCTGTTGAAGCCATGTGAGCGCAGTGCGCCGAAATCGACGTGGGCAGTTAGGTCCGCTTCCCCAGGATCGGCGAGCGGATCGGCAAATTGATGATCGCGCACGGCCTGCAGGGTGTCTCCCGGCGACTGTCGTTCGTAGCCATAATCTATGATCAGGGCAGCCCCAGGATGGGTTGCCAGACGAGCGGAAAGTTCGTCGACAAATGCCGTTGCCGCCGGACGAAATTCATATACTTCGCCGGTGATGGCATCTATTGGCGTACCCGCTGGGTCCTCATAAGCCGATCCCGGCATAAATTGCAGTGTATCGTCGGTTAACCCGACGCACCGCTCCGACCAGCCGGTGTGCTCTCTGGTGACCTGTCGGATCGGAAGCGCATCTATAAATTCGTTCGCAATTAGGATGGTGGGGCCGGGTGGTACGGTTTCGATCGAATCGTGCCAGACAGGATTGATGCAGGACAAGGTCCCCGCCTGTATGTTCCTTAGAGTTTTGCTTGTCTCCACAAGATGGATTTCAATGGTTCGGGCAAACACCGGAACATCTTCTGCGGCACGCAACAGGTCAGTCATCAGTGTGCCCCGGCCAGGGCCGCATTCGATCAGAACTGTCTTTTCGGGAGAGCCCATCTGTTGCCAAGTAACCGCCGCCCATAGACCTATCAACTCTCCGAAAACTTGAGATATTTCGGGCGACGTTATGAAATCACCATCGGCGCCGAATGGCGAACCATTCATATAGTATCCGTGGTCCGGATGACCAAGTGCGAGAGCCATGTACTCTGAGACCGGTATCGGACCGTCAACCGCGATCCGAGTACGGATAAGGGTCTCAAGCGGTGTCATGCCGACGGGAATGAACAATGAGCCAGACGCCGGCGATAAAAAGGGGCATCGACAGCCACTGGCCCATGGTGGTGCCAATCGTGAGAAAACCGATGTGAGCGTCTGGTTGGCGGAAAACCTCCGCAGCGGTGCGTCCGATTGCATACCCCGCCAGAAACACACCGCTTAGAAGACCTTGTTTTGCAATATAAACCGGCCGTCTTGCTAACCAAAAAAGAACGAGGAATAGGACCAAACCTTCGAGAGCAGCTTCATAAAGCTGGCTGGGATGTCGGGGCAGTGGACCGCCGCCAGGGAAAATCATGCCGAGTGAAGAGTCAGTGACCCGACCGAAAAGTTCACCATTGATGAAATTGGCGATCCGGCCAAGGAATAGACCCACCGGAGCGGTACACGCGACGACGTCCCCGACCGCAATCCAAGAATAACCACGGCGGTGGCAGAACCACCAGATAGCAACGATTACACCCAACAACCCACCGTGGAATGACATACCACCCTGCCAAACGGCGAGTACTTCCAGAGGATTTTGCAGATAATAGCCGGGCTTGTAGAATATAACGTAGCCAAGCCGCCCGCCCAGTATGATACCAAGGGTTGCCCAGACCACGAAATCGTCGACGTGCTCTCGGGTGATGCCTGTTGGGGATCGCTGGGAAAGCCAGATCATATACCGCCACGCCATTAAAATTCCGGCAACATAAGACAGCGCATACCATCGGATCGCAAATGGGCCGATTTCAATCAAGACCGGATCGATTGCCGGATAGGTGAGGGTTAGCATGCCAATCTGTCAGGCATACGGGTCTTCGGACATCAGATATTCACGAACATAGCGCTCGATCCCGTCTTCCAAAGACGTCGCGGGACGACCGTAACCAGCCGCCCGCAAACGGGTCATGTTGGCCTCTGTGAAATACTGGTATTGGTCGCGGATCGCCTCCGGCGTGTCGACGAAGTCGATGTTCGCATCCATGCCCATAGAGCTAAAAACGGCGCGTGTAAGATCCTCGAATGTCCGAGCCTGACCTGTACCGACGTTGAAGATACCCTGACTAGAGGGATTTTCCGCCAGCCAAAGAGCGATATCGACGCAGTCCTCCACCCAGACAAAGTCCCGTTTTTGCCCGCCATCCGGGTAGTTGGGGTTATGGGACCGGAAAAGCAATGCTTTGCCGGTTTTGCGGATTTCGCGAAAGTTTTTTAGGGCGACACTAATCATACTATCTTTGTGATACTCGTTAGGACCGTATACATTGAAAAACTTTAATCCTGCCCAGTGGGGTGGACACGGTCCGTTTTCTGATACAATTCGGGTGATCCGCCGATCGAAAGCATGTTTCGACCAGCCATAGGCATTTTGTGGTCGAAGTTGCGCTAAACCGTCGATTGTATCGTCGTCTTCGAACCCTTGGGTGCCATCGCCGTACGTCGCAGCCGACGACGCAAAAATCATGGTGGTGTCGTTCGCTGTGCACCATTTCCACAGGTCCAGTGATAGACGGATATTTGAGCGGACGATCAAATCGGCGTCCCGCTCGGTAGTCGTTGAAACAGCGCCCATGTGAAATACGGTTTCGATGTCGGCGGCGTTGTCATTTAGAAATTCTGCGAGATCGTCGGGTGGCAGGACATCTGCGAGTTCCCGCTTGGCAATATTTTTCCATTTGTCGTCGGTGCCCAACAGATCGCATACCACAAGGTCAGGTTTTCCGCGCGCTTCAAGTTCTCTGACTAGGTGGGAGCCGATAAACCCGGCGCCGCCGGTGATTATTATCATGCGAGTCTTCCGATGCGTATTCCGATTGCATTGGTTATAGGTTCCGCTGAGAAAAGCTGCAATCGGCAGCTTTTCTTGTCATGTTTGCCACGAGCGCCTAACTATAAGGCGTAACAAATTTTTGGAGGCTGAAGAGATGTCTGCACCGAACCGCGTTTTCGAAGATGCCGCCCGCGTCGCCGGCGGTGCTATGGGTGCGTTTGCTGGCGTGAAACGAGAAGTCGAAACCATTGTGCGGCATCAGCTGGATCGGCTGTTAACCGGTATGGACTTTGTTACGCGCGAGGAATTCGACGCTGTTCAGGCCATGGCCGCTAAAGCCCGCACCGAGAATGAGCGACTGGAGGCGCGGCTATTGGCACTTGAAGCGAAGCAGGTAAAGCCGTCGAGGCAGAAATCGAAGCCCGCTAAAAAATCCACGCCCAAGCGGGCTGCAAAAAAGGCGGATTGAGACCTCCAACTTATCCACTACTTTTTGTGGTTGGTGACGCCACAACCCCCAATTGCGCTTGCTTGCGAAACCACCTTCTGGCACGCTAAATATAGTACCAGCTGGTTTTTTTTGCCCCACATTTTGTGGTTATATCGTAGTTTGGGGTTCGGGGAGCGTGCTGGTGCCAGAGTGTCGATGGGGGTGGCATGACCGCTTTAAGTAAAGAATACGAGAAATCCTTCCCAAATCCGCTGGATATGATTGAACAGATCGCCGCCAGCCACGACTGGCTATTTGAGCGCTCAAGTGATGGAGACATCGCGGTTGAGGTTACTGGCCATTGGTGCGATTACCGGATGTTTGTGTCATGGCACTCAGATGTGCAAGCCTTGTTGTTTGCCTGTGCATTCGATATGCGGGTGCCAGAACAAAAATCAGGATCGATCCATCCTCTCTTGGCCATAATTAACGAGCGGCTATTGGTCGGTCATTTTGATCTCTGGTCCGATGACGGTCTCCCGGTGTACCGCCACGCACTTTTGCTACGCGGTGCGTCAGGTGTTAGTCGTGAGCAGCTTGAAGACGTTGTTGATATCGCGTTCACGGAAAGTGAGCGCTACTATCCCGCCTTTCAATTTGTAATTTGGGGCGGCAAAAGTCCGGAAGAAGCGATGGCCGCGGCCATTCTGGAGACAGAAGGGGAAGCCTGACCGCCGACAGGTTTGAAGTTTGTCCCGAAGAGGTATTAGACATGCCAATTTCGAATAAAATCATTCTTGTGGGGTGCGGAAAAATGGGTGGTGCCATGCTTCGGGGATGGCTGGCGACGGGGCTCTCAGCTTATGATGTGCGTGTAGTTGAGCCGTTTCTCGAAGCTGCAGTGGCACTGCGCTCGGAGCTATCGGTTCCGGTTGTATCTTCCGCTGAGGAACTAGAGGACGGTTGTAATCCCGATGTCGTTGTGTTTGCAGTGAAGCCGCAGGGGATGGAGGAAATCGTCCGCCCCTATGCAGGTCCCCTGACGGAGACTGCGGTGGTTCTGTCCATCGCGGCCGGGCGCAATATTGAGTTCTTCGAACGGCATCTAGGCGAGGGGGTCGCTATCGTGCGGACGATGCCTAATACACCTGCTGCGGTTGGTCGAGGAATTACGGCTGCCTGCGCTAACGTAAATGTAAAAACGGATCAACGTGCTGTTTGTCAAGCGTTGCTAGAGGCTATGGGCGAGGTGGTTTGGCTAGAAGACGAGGCACTGATTGATTCTGTCACCGCTGTCTCTGGCAGCGGCCCCGCATATGTGTTCCTGTTGATTGAGTGCCTCGCGCGCGCCGGTGAAGCTCAAGGGTTGCCTCCGGAGACCGCTGAGAAACTGGCCCGTGCCACCGTTGCCGGGTCTGGAGAGCTTGCCCAATTGTCGGACGAGACGGCTGGAGAACTACGCGTGAACGTCACCAGTCCCGGCGGAACAACTGCCGCCGCTCTCGAGGTTTTAATGTCGGATGACGGTCTCGACGCTCTGATGAGACGTGCTGTCGCGGCTGCTACCAAACGAGCTCGGGAACTCGCTGGGTAGCATATCTCTTTCGAGCAAGCACCAAAACGTATTTTCCGGCACGGTATAGGAAACAGAGGTTGGCTTTGCCTAAGCAGACTAATTCGGATGTTTTATTGCCAATTACTGGGAAATTTACGTTGAGGGTGTGTTGCCTGAACCATATTGGGGCAGTCCTGATGAACTACTCGGCCATTGTACGGAAATAGCGATCGTTCGAAGCTTGTCCAGTGCACGGATTTCAAGCTGCCGCACTCGTTCCTTTGATACACCGAGCTCCTTGCTGATTTTATTTCGGCTTGCCCGCTTGTCGCCAAGAAAACGCCGGCGCAGTATATGACGTTCGCGTCGCGTCATACTAGGGATGGTGGCACGAATCAGCCGAACAAAGTTCAGGCGTTGTTGCTTGTTCGCGAACGTCTCTTCCGGATCAGGATTGGAATCCTTTAGAGTTCTCGAAACCTGATCGCTGTCAGGTGAAAGGTCGATGATTGTATCCGGCGCTGTCGATCGATGAATGAAAATTCGTAGGTCCTCGGCTGTTGTCTTGAAACGTTTTGCCGCGATCTGGACAGCCGAGTCGTTCTGTAGGTCGACTGATATAAGGGAGGAATTGAAAAACATCGTTCTTGCTCGTGGCGTTGTTACAGATCTCACCAATGACCCCGAGTGCAAGATGTAGTCCTGAATGGCGGCGCGGATCCACCACATGGAGAAAGTAGACAGACGTGTTTGGCGTTCTGGGTTAAAGCGCTTGACGGCCTCTAGCAGCCCAACGGTACCTTCCTGTATCAAGTCCGGAAGTGCAATTCCGTGACGCCGATAACGGCGGGCAATGCTGATTACGAAGCGTAATTGACTCAACACAAGACGCTCACGGGCCGACTTGTCGCCCCGACGGGACTTAGCGAACAGAACACGCTCTTCGGAAGCGGTCAGTCGCGGGGTTTGTCGAAGCGCCTTTGAGATATTGGCTGGTATAGGCGAGCGCATTATCTTTCTCTGGTAAGATGAAGCGAATCGTTACATACACAGACGTCAGGATCAACTGTTTACGTTCCCTCGTTGGGTTTTAGGAACGGGAACAAATTGATAAGAGACAAGGCTCTTAGAAGATCGTTATGGCAACTAAAACGAAACCCCGCCAACCTGGCGCTGATCGTATACTCGATGTGGTGCTATCACTTTGCGCCGAGCGCCCGTGGCGGGAGATCACGATGGAAGAGATCGCGGATGCCGCCGGTGCAACGCTCTCGCGGGTCTATAAATTTTATCCGACGCGGCCGGCGATCGTGGCGGGATTGCTGGCTCGGGTGGATAAAGCCGTCCTGAGTGATCATGATTCAGAAGATACCGATGAACCCTATCGCGACCGCCTTTTGGATGTATTGATGCGACGATTTGAGGCGCAATCTTTGCATAAGCCAGCGATCCGGTCGATTCTGAGGGATCTTACTTTTGATCCTATCTTAGCGGTCTGCTCCATGCCCGCATTCGCGAATTCAATGGCTTGGTCACTGGAGGCATCAGGGATTCGAGCCAATGGGCCGCTGGGCCTTATACGAATTAAAGGGCTCGGGCTTATTTACCTTTCCGCTATTCGCGTCTGGTTAAATGATGAGACCCCTGATCTGTCCGTTACGATGTCCCGTCTGGATCGAGATCTCAGGTTGGCCGAAACCTTAATAACTGCACTTCCGTGCCGCGAGCGTAATGTTTCGGAGGGAAATTAGTGCCGAGTTTGCGAATCACCCGATCTAAAAGCAGTTCCGCAATCAAGAAATATTGCGCCGAAAAGATGTTTTTTTGTAGCCCATAAGGCATTGTGACAAACTGCAAATGATATTGCATCACGAGATAGACGGATTTTTGTATCTCGATGTCCCATTTGAGGTCGATCTTTCCGATTAGAGATTGTCTTTATATCGAGAACGAATAGCGCCGGCTTTTAAAGCCCCACCTAGACCGGCAGCCGGACCCTTGCTTGCAGTCCGCCGAGGGGAGAGTCATCCAGTTCGACGTCGCCTCCGCCGCCACGAGCTAAATCTCGGGCGATGGAGAGCCCTAGTCCAGTACCCCCTGTCTGTGGATTACGTGATGAGTCAAGCCTGTAAAAGGGTTTGAATACCTCGTCGCGCTCAAATTCGGGGATGCCGGGACCGTCATCATCGATACAGATCTCCACTAAGATACCGCGGCGCTCTGCTGACACTCTTACATTGTCGGCGTGGGTGCAGGCATTGACCACTAGGTTTGTGATACATCTGCGGATCGCATTAGGGCGAGCGAGAATATTCAGATCGCCACTAGTTTTTAGCTTGACCTTCTTCTTCGACGAAGAGGCGCTGCGTGTAATACTGGCTATTAGTTTGGCTAAATCGCACTCCTGTACTGCTTCCGTGCCCTCCCCGCGAGCGAACGCCAGGAATTCTTCGACCATTAGCTCCATTTCTCGGAGGTTTTGTTTGAGATCTTCAACCCTCGGGGTTTCGTCCAGCAATGCAAGTTGGAGCTTCATTCGTGTCAGTGGCGTGCGCAGGTCGTGCGAGACGCCGGCGAGCATTTCAGTTCGTTGTGTAAGCGCGTTGTTAATTCGTCCCCGCATGCGCTCGAAAGCCGCCGCAGCGCGGCGGATTTCTGTTGCTCCTTCTGGCTTGAAGTTTGGAACATCGCGCCCTTTTCCGAAATTTTCTACTGCGGCCGATAGTCGCCGAATAGGCCGCACTTGGTTGCGCATAAACATTGTTGCGATTGCGAAAAGCAACAATGATGTGCCTACCATCCAGATGATGAACAGATAGGTAGTGGAACTAAACAGACGCTTGCGGGGAACAAAGATTTCCATCACCCCGCCCGGAAGTTGGACCTTCATCTGTACCAGCCGTTCGTGGCTCCATGTATCAATATGAAACGGTCGTCTTACTCGCTCCCTCATCGCATGGGCTAGCCGAGTATCAAGAATACCACTACCAATTTCCGCAGGCGCGTTAGGCAAGATTGCGCCTGCCTTGAAATTGAAATAGAAGCCTAAGTCTCCCGCCGCGCGGCTCAACCAGACTGTACGTTGGGCATTTTCGAACCGGCCCATCTCGTCGATTACGAACCCGATTTCCCCGGCCACAGAGTCCACAAGCCGTCGAGTAATAAGGGTCCAGTGGCGGTCATAAAATATCCACGTCGACACTATCTGCAGGAGGATGAGCGGAGTGACGATAATCATAATCGACCGGCCCAAAAAGGATCTTGGCAAATACCTCTTGATTGCCTTTTTCAGTTGGATCCGTGGGAGTTTCATCTGTTTGGCTAATCCGGGTCAGTCAGGGTGCAGGACGTAGCCCCTGCCCCTGACGGTGTGAAGAAAACGCGGCTCGCGCGGATCAGGCTCAATCTTGCGCCTCAGACGAGTGACCTGTACATCCACAGTGCGGGCCCCGCCATCGATTTGACATTGTGCTATGAGTTCATCGCGTGTCATGGTCGACCCCTGATTACGAGCAAGGGCGGACAGTAGGGTTGCCTCGATTGTTGTCAGGCGGACGATAATGTCGTCGCGTCGAAGCTCTTGGCGGCTAATGTCGAATTCAAACTTGCCCATTGAAATTACTTTCTCGGGTGCAGCCATTGTGTTGCGGCGCAGGATGGTTTTGATCCGTAGAACCAGTTCGCGCGGCTCGAATGGTTTTGTCATGTAATCGTCCGCACCGCGTTCAAGGCCTTGCACGCGGTCTTCAGGTTCGCCCATCGCTGTTAGCAGCAGGATCGGCACCCGGGAAACCTGACGCAGCGACGCTGTCAGCGTTAGACCATCCTCACCCGGCATCATTACATCAATAACCAATAGGTCGAATACCAGTCCTCTTAGCCGCGATCTTGCATCCTCGGCGTCCTCCGCCGTTGTTACCCGGAACCCGTTCTCAGACAGATATTCGCGTAACAGTTCCCGCAACCGGTCATCGTCGTCTACCACTAGGATGTGTGGGTTATCGGTCACAATGTCGAATTTGGATAGAATTCAGGCAAGGTCAGACGTCGTAGCCGACGGCTTTGCGGGGCATACCAGTAAACATATCCAACATACGGTTGCGCCAGTCGTAGACAGGATCGCCCGCCTTTAGAAGAGGAAATTCGCTGATTGATCTGGCCCAAGCGAATGCACCGAACAGAATATAGTCTCCATAAGCCGCTTCTTTTCCCCCCAAAAATGGGTCTCCGCCAAGCGCCGCCTTTATCGTGGAAACGGCGTGCCTAAACGCTTTGATATCCGCCTCCGACAGCGTCTGAATCTCCGCAGGATGTTTTCCGAAACGGGCTGAACGGCTCTCGACGAAGTAATCACGATCGGCATCATCGACGTGGTCAAGTATATCAACGATCACGAGCCGTATCAGCGCAGCATGCAGTGTTCTGTCTGCCCAAACGTTCAGAAAACGCGCTAATCCGTGTCCGACATTGCCACCGAACAGTGGCTTTCCGTCCGGATACTGGTTTTCCAGATATTCGGCAATGGCCCAAGAGTCGGAGACAACGGTGTCACCATCCTTTATGATCGGTAGGAGTTCTTGATCCGAAAAGGCGATCAGGCCCTTGTCAGTGAACCTAACGGGAATAGTTTCGTAGTCTAGACCCTTGTGTTCAAGCGCCATCCGCGTGCGCCAGCAATAAGGGCTGAAACGCCGGTCGTTTTTTCCGACAAGTTCGTATAGCTGGATGGTCATTCCGGTCTCCATCAATTTCTCTGTTCCAATTCTATAACAGGTCGGGGATTTTGTTGGCTACGAATTCAAATTAATTTGAACAAGACTTAACGCAGACAAATTGGACAACCGGGATTTGAACTATGCTCACTAAAGATATGAAAGACCTAATCGCAGGTACAATGCTGTGCTTTGCTGCAACAATCAATGAGGACGGAAGTCCAAACCTTTCACCGAAAAGCTCGCTCAGAGTGCACGGCAGCAAACATCTTTTATTTGCTAACATGGCTTCTCCTGGCACCGTCGCAAACCTCCGCCGCGACGCCCGAATAGAGCTGAATTGCGTCGATATATTTTCGCGCCGAGGATACCGGTTTACCGGAAAGGCCGAGCTGTTTTCGGATGGAGAAGAACTATACGAAGCTTTGCGCGCTGATGTTGCAGCGGAGCACGGTGAAAAACTTCCCGTATACCACGCCGTGTTAATAGAGGTTTCTGCTGCGGCGCCGGTGATTTCTCCGGCATATACATTTATTGAAGGTGTCACCGAGGAGGTTCTACGCAATGCTTATCATTGCAAATACGGGGTTCAGCCGGTTGCCACGCTGTAACGATTCGGGTCGATCAAGGTGCGGTTGACCATACGAATACAAGCATCGGTGCCGCAACGGCGAAGGTAACAATGGTAAGAGGTAACCCCAGTCGCCAGTAATCTCCAAACCTATATCCACCAGGTCCCATCACTAACAGGTTGGATTGATGCCCGATCGGCGTCAGGAATGCGCTAGACGCCCCTATGGCCACCGCCATTAGGAATGCGTCGAAATTCATGCCCATGGAGTTTGCGACGCTTACTGCTACGGGCGCCATCAGAACGGCGGTGGCGGCGTTATTTATGACAGCGCTTAACAACGCCGATATTGTCATGATGACGACGAGCATCACCCAGAGAGGCATATCGCCGCCAATCTCGAATATTCCGTCAGAGATCAATGTTGTGACGCCTGTGGTCTGAAGTGCGGCGCCAACTGGTAAAAATGCCCCGAGCAGAATGATAACGGGCCATTCAACGCTGTCGTAAATTTCGCGTAACGGAAACATCCTTGTCCCCACCAGAACCAACACAGTGGCGGCGAAGGCGATATCGACCCGGACAAATCCCAGTACGGTAGCTGCAATCGCAATCGCGAAAATACCTAGGGGGTATAGACTGCGCCTGTTCGCGAGGGCGATCTCCCGGTTCGCTAATGGTAGGCAGCCCAGTGAGTTTAAGGCTTCGTATATAACCTGTTCCGGCCCTTGCATCAGGATGACGTCACCTGCTTCGAAGCGGATATGTCCGATCCGGTCGTGAATTGGCTTGCCCTTTCGTGCGACTGCAAGAATATTGACCCCGTAACGTGAGTTGACGCGAAGTCCCCGTGGCGTTCGACCCTCTAGCCGGGACCCCGGGTTGACCACAGCCTCGACCATCAGAACCTCGTCAGAAGCAAAGTCGGTGTTGTGAAACTCCTTGTCGGTGACCAAGTCGAATTCTGAAACTTCGGCCGCGATAGCGATCGCATCCGTGCCACCCTCGATGATCAAGTGATCCCCACCACGCATCCGGGTATACCAAGGCGGCGCCAATTCCTTGTTGCCGTCACGGATTACCGCGACGACGGAAATATCGCCGTCGGCCAGAACGACAAGTTCCCGGATCGGTTTTCCCGTCAGTGGTGAATCGTATGGAACGGCCAGTTCGGTCACGTAATCTTCGATATGGAGGAGTTCCTCCAGTGGGTTGTTGTCTCTGTCCCGCTTCGGAATTAGCCGGTATCCGACGAGAGTAATAAAGGTGATGCCAACCAATGCCGCTACCAAACCAACCGGTGTGAAATCGAACATGCCGAAACCACCACCATCACCAAGTGACTTACCGAGCACTTCTGCCCGGTAGCTTGAAATTATGATATTAGGAGGCGTTCCAATGAGGGTCGACAGACCCCCCATCAAAGATCCAAATGCTAGCGGCATCAGGACGCGCGATCGTGGAATGCCTGCCGACTGTGCCGAACGGATCGCTACCGGCAGCATCAACGCGAGGGCACCGACATTGTTCATAAAGCCCGAGAGAATTGCTGCGGTGAGGGTTAATGCACCGATCTGGATAACCGAATTTGCGGGCAATTTTCCGATCGATCCAGATACTGCGTTTATAGCTCCTGATCGTTGCAGAGATTGGCTGATAATTAAAACCGCCGCGACGGTTATTACGGCGGTATCGCTGAAACCATCGAATGCCTCTTCCGCAGGCACGATGCCAACGATGACGGCCGCGATCAGAGCTGCCATTGCTACTATATCGTATCGCCAACGGCCCCATACAAAAAGAAACAGTGCAGCCAAGATAATGGCGAGAGCAGTAAGTTGTTCTGTCGTCATTGAGTTCATAGAAAAGAAAAAATATTGGGTGACAAGATGCCAAATTCCTCCGAATGTCCATCATTCTGTATAAGCGATTTTTCCTCCGTTGCATTTTTTGTGCGTCGCACATAGGTTGACGATGGGCCACACCTCCCCAACGGGGTGCAACTCTTCTGAAAGGGAGAGAAATACATGTCTGATACGTTTTGCAAACCGGACCTCCGTCCGGAAAACCCATGTTTTTCATCTGGCCCTTGTGCCAAGCGACCCGGGTGGAGCCCTGCGGTACTTCAGGATGCACTGGTTGGACGATCGCATCGTTCTGTACCGGGAAAAGCCAAGCTCAAAGACGTTATAGACCGCACTAGGGATATTCTTGCTATACCGGAAGATTATCGTGTTGGCATCGTGCCCGCATCAGATACCGGTGCCGTCGAGATGTCGCTCTGGTCGATGCTGGGCGCGCGCGGCGTAGATTTGTTTGCATGGGAGAGCTTTGGCGCAGGTTGGGTCAGCGATACGATCAATCAGTTAGACCTCGATGATACCCGGGTTTTTGAATCGGAATACGGCACTTTACCGGATTTAAGCCAGTGGAACCCCGACCGCGATGTTGTCTTCACTTGGAACGGCACGACGTCGGGCGTCCGTGTACCCGATGGTGACTGGATCGCAAACGATCGAAGGGGTTTGACGATCTGCGATGCCACTTCGGCAGTGTTTGCCATGGAACTACCGTGGGAAAAACTCGATGTCGTTACCTGGTCATGGCAGAAAGTTATGGGCGGAGAGGCTGCGCATGGCATGATCGCGTTATCGCCCCGAGCCATCATGCGGCTTCAAACCTACGTGCCGCCATGGCCGCTCCCTAAGATTTTTCGGATGACTAAAGGTAACAAGTTAAATGAGGGAATTTTCCGCGGCGAGACGATCAACACTCCATCAATGGTGTGTGTAGAAGACGCGCTGGACGGCCTCCGTTGGGCTAAGGGTATCGGAGGAGGTTCGGCCCTGATCGCCCGGAGTGAGGCAAACCTATCTGCCATTGCGGACTGGGTCGAACGCACCGATTGGGTTGGCTTTCTCGCAGCCAGATCCGAGGAACGGTCGTCCACCTCGGTGTGCCTTAAAATTGTGGACCCTTGGTTTGAAGACCTGGAATATAAAATACAATTCCTGGTTCCCAAACAAATGGATAATTTGCTTGAAGAAAACGGAGTGGCTTTCGACATAAACGGTTATCGCGACGCGCCGCCTGGCCTACGAATCTGGGCCGGATCGACTATTGAAACCACTGATA
This sequence comes from Pseudomonadota bacterium, assembly GCA_036339975.1. GTDB lineage: Bacteria > Pseudomonadota > Alphaproteobacteria > MPNO01 > UBA830 > UBA830. Next base: position 19,250 of record JAYYZV010000068.1, read on the forward strand.
TCAATGCGCTAATGCCGTGGCTCGACTGGGCGTATACTAGCGTCAAAGCGGAGCTTTCCTGAGTTAAAGAAACGGATACTCAAATGCCCAAAATACTTATCTCAGACAGCCTTAGTGCGCGCGCTGTAGAGATTTTTAACGAGCGCCGTATCGAAACCGACGTCATCACTGGTATGAAACCGAGGGAGCTTATCGCCTGTATAGGCGAATATGAGGGTCTCGCGATCCGCTCTACAACCAAGGTTACAGCCGACGTTCTTGAGGCCGCAGAGAATTTGAGGATCATCGGTCGGGCGGGCATCGGTGTCGACAATATCGATATCGACGGCGCCTCGGCGCGCGGAATTGTCGTCATGAACGCACCCTTCGGGAATTCCATAACCACCGCGGAACATGCCATAGCGTTGATGTTTGCGCTGGCGCGCCAGATCCCTCTGGCTAATCAGTCAACACAGTCCGGTCAGTGGGAAAAATCAAGGTTTATGGGGGTTGAACTGACGGGAAAAGTTCTGGGTATCATTGGCTGTGGCAACATAGGGTCTATTGTAGCGGAGCGGGCGATGGCTCTGAAAATGAAAGTTATCGCGTCCGACCCCTATCTGACCCCCGAGCATGCCGATGACTTGGGTGTTGAAAAGGTGGAGCTAAAGGAGCTTTACGGCCGTGCGGACGTAATCACTCTTCACACACCGTCGACGCCCTCGACCAAAGGGATGATTAATGCCCAAACATTTAACGCAATGCGTGACAATGTCCTTATTGTGAACTGTGCTCGCGGTGAATTGGTCGTCGAGGCCGATATGAAGGCGGCGATAGAAGCCGGTAAAGTCGGCGGCTTCGCCGTCGATGTGTTTTCGCAGGAACCGCCCGAGGAATGCAGTCTGTTCTGTATGGAACAAGTGATCGCAACACCCCATCTCGGCGCTGCGACCACCGAGGCGCAAGAAAAAGTCGCTCTTCAGATTGCAGAACAGATGTCAGATTATCTTAATACAGGCGCCGTTGTTAACGCATTGAACATGCCGTCAGTATCGGCCGAGGATGCTCCGCGATTAAAGCCCTATATGACCCTGGCCGGGCTAGTCGGTGGGCTGACGGGCCAAGTCATCGAATCCGGGATCACCAAGGTAATCGTTGAATTTGAAGGTCATGTGGCGGAGATGAATACCCGCCCGGTAATGGCGTGTTTACTCGAGGGTCTGTTGTCGCCAACCTTGAGCGGCGTTAACATGGTCAATGCACCAATTCTGGCGCGTGAACGACGCATAGATGTGTCCGAGGTGAGACATGAGCGGGCCGCGGAGTACCAATCCCTCATCCGTTTGACGGTGGAAACGGAAAATCGTTCACGAACCGTGGCAGGCACGCTGTTCGGCGGGGACAAGCCACGGATTATCGAAGTTAACGGTATCAAGCTCGAGGCGGAGCTAGGTAAAAATATGCTATATATGGTTAACAAGGATCGCCCCGGATTTATCGGTCGTCTGGGAACGGCGTTGGGTGATGCCGGCGTGAATATCGCGACGTTTCAGCTAGGTCGGGTTTCGCCTGGCAGCGATGCGCTGGCATTGATACAGGTTGATGGCGACCTGACCGACGAGGTGGTTGATCAGGTATGCGACCTGCCAGATGTGGTAGAGGCCAGAGCGCTGTCCTTCTGAAACTGATGGCAGCGGGGTGACGGTCTTTTCCGTTTGCCGTATTCGGCTAAAGTCGTTACCAAAGCCGCGCTTAGAGGTTAAGTAACATGAACGAACTTGAAAACAAGGCACTGCTGCCAGCGGGTCTAAGAGACATCCTGCCGCCTGAAGCCGGATATGAGGCGGGAATTCGAGAAATGTTGGCCGCTACGTTTGCGAGCCATGGTTATGATCGCGTGAAACCGCCTCTTGTTGAATTTGAAGAAGGCCTCACCAGCGGTACGGGCGCCGCTGTTTCGGCGGAAACATTTCGTCTTATGGATCCCGTTTCGCAGCGCATGATGGGCGTGAGGGCCGATATGACGACACAGGTTGCTCGAATCGCTGCAACCCGCCTAGGCGATGTACCGAGGCCGCTTCGAATGAGTTACTCCGGGGAAGTTCTCCGCGTCCGGGGTACACAGCTGCGTCCCGAGCGCCAGTTTGCCCAGGTCGGCGCCGAACTGATAGGCACTGAGAGTGCTGCAGCCGACATCGAAATCATCACAATTGCCGTCGATTCCTTACGTAAGATCGGTGTTCCGAGGTTATCAGTTGATCTTACTATACCGCCGCTGGTTTCCGCCCTCATGGACGGGATGGACTTGTCGGCTGAGGATTATCAGGCCTTACGGGATGCGTTAGACCGGAAGGATGTGGGCGCGGTTCGCAAACGGGGGCGGGAACACGCGAATGAATTATGCCAATTGATGGGCGGAACTGGTGTAGCGCGGCAAGCGCTAGACATGCTGTCCGGCTTGTCGCTGCCAGCTGTGCCAGCGGAAGAACTCGAACGGCTTAAAGCCGTGGTCGATGGACTAGAGCGTCGGATGCCAGACCTCGATATCACCATAGATCCCGTTGAGAACCGGGGGTTTGAGTACCACACTGGGGTTGGCTTTACATTTTTTGCCAGCGGAGAGCGGGGCGAACTTGGGGCGGGTGGGCGATACGTTACATTGTCTAACTGTGGTGATGAGAATGGTGTGGGGGAGCCGGCCACTGGCTTCACTCTGTTCATTGATACCATCCTGCGGGTTGTTCCAGAGGCAAAACTGCCTCCGAGAGTTTTTGTGCCCCAAGGGATCGAAGATGCCGCCTTGGCGGCGTTGCGCAAGGAAGGGTGGGTTACAATTAGCGCATTGGAATACTTTGAAGACCCGTCGGCGGAAGCACGCCGTCAAGGATGTAGTCATGTTTGGAAAGTCGACCAGCCGGAACTAATCGACGGAGAAAAGGAATAATGAGCAACGTAGCCGTCGTCGGTTCTCAGTGGGGAGATGAAGGCAAGGGCAAGATTGTCGATTGGCTTTCCGAGCGCGCCGATGTGGTGGTGCGCTTTCAGGGCGGCCACAACGCTGGTCATACACTGGTCATCGATGGAAAAACCTACAAATTAAGCCTCCTTCCATCTGGTGTTGTACGCGGAAAACTTTCCATTATCGGCAATGGCGTCGTAATCGACCCTTGGGCCTTGCTGCAGGAAATTGAAATGATTAGGGAGCAAGGGGTCGATGTAACGCCAGATACCCTTAGAGTTGCTGAAAACGCGGCGCTTATTCTGCCGCTCCACGGTGCGATGGACCGTGCTCGTGAAGCGGCACGCGGCGACAGTAAGATTGGAACGACAGGGCGGGGAATTGGTCCTGCGTACGAAGACAAGGTGGCGCGCCGCGCTATAAGAATCTGTGACCTAGCAGACCCGGATAGCCTGCCAGAAAAAATCGAGATCTTATTGTCCCATCACAATGCTCTGTTACGGGGGTTGGGTGCAGAGGAAATAAACAGCGGAGAGACGCTCGATAGGCTGAAAGAACTAGCACCCGAACTTCTCAAATATGCTTCGCCCGTCTGGTTGTCACTTGATGAAGCAAATCGGGGAGCCAAGAGGATCCTGTTCGAAGGCGCTCAAGGGTTTATGTTAGATGTCGATCACGGCACCTATCCATTTGTTACCTCCTCAAACACATTGGCGGGTCAGGCTGCCGCTGGCAGTGGCGTCGCGGTCAGTGGCGTCGGGTATGTGCTTGGGATCACAAAGGCGTATACGACGCGCGTCGGTTCTGGGCCCTTTCCCACAGAACAGGAAAACGATATTGGGAATTTACTGGGCGAACGCGGACATGAGTTCGGCACCGTCACTGGACGCCAGAGGAGATGCGGCTGGTTTGATGCGGTCCTAGTTCGGCAGTCGGCAACGATCGGTGGCATTCATGGTATAGCCCTTACCAAACTCGATGTTCTGGATACCATCCCGGAATTGAAGGTTTGCGTCGGTTATGAATTCGATGGAAGTAAATTTGATTACCTGCCCGCCTCGCGGAAAATTCAGGCCGGAATAAAACCCATTTACGAGACGCTAGACGGATGGGAGGACAGCACGCAAGGTGCACGCAGCTGGGCCGATCTTCCCGCCGAAGCTGTGAAATACGTCCGCCGCATTGAGGAGCTGATTGGTGTACCGGTAGCGTTGCTTTCGACTAGCCCCGAACGTGACGATACGATTATGGTTCGTGATCCGTTTGTCTCGTGACTACAGTTGTGCGTCGACTGGTTACGGACACATCGCACAAAATTTTTTTAACATTTACGGCGGTTCCGGCCTCATGGACGTGAGCGTTGTCCTCTTCAAATGTTGTAGGTTGAAAGAGTTCCGCGTTCCGGATGTGCAGGAGGTTTAACCAGCGCCAGACATGATTTTAGACGAAACAGTCGTGCTCTCTCGTTCGGCGGTGGGTGGAGATATCGCCCTTGGTTCGTTAGCTGTTATCAATTGGACGGAATATTTTCCGGCTCAATCTGGTTTTCCAGCGCTGCCGACTTCATTGCTTTCTGAAGTTTTTCGAAGGCGCGAACTTCGATCTGGCGGACACGTTCGCGCGAGATGCTGTATTCCCGGCTCAGTTCTTCCAGGGTCTGGGGCTCTTCCTGTCACCGCCGAGCCGCAATAATTTTACGTTCGCGCTCGTTCAGAACTTCCATCGAAGCGACAAGCATTTTTCGGCGTTCATTCATTTCTTCTTGGTTGGCAAGGACTATTTCTTGGTTGTCAGTGTCGTCGACCAGCCAATCTTGCCACTCACTTTCGGAGTCCGCTCGCAAAGGCGCATTCAGAGATGAATCCGACCCCGACATGCGGCGGTTCATATTGATTACTTCCTCTTCGCTGACATCCAACGTGGCAGCGATCTTCTCCAGATTTTCCCTCTTCAGGTCACCTTCTTCCAGCGCCTTGAGTTCGCCTTTCATCCGACGGAGGTTGAAGAACAGTTTTTTCTGCGCAGCGGTAGTGCCGATCTTGACCAATGACCAAGACCGCAGGATGTATTCTTGGATAGAGGCACGAATCCACCACATGGCATAGGTGGCGAGCCGAAAACCTTTCTCTGGTTCGAAGCGCTTAACCGCCTGCATCAGTCCTACATTGCCCTCAGAGATGATTTCTCCCATCGGAAGGCCGTAGCCGCGATATCCCATCGCTATTTTTGCGACAAGGCGCAGATGGCTGTTGACCATCTTGGCAGCGGCTTCTTGATCCTCATGCTCTTTCCAACGTTTGGCGAGCATGTATTCTTCTTCCCGCTCAAGCAGCGGGAATTTTCGGATGTCCAGCAAATACCTAGACAGGTTGCTGTCTGGGTTCAGGTTTTGGACAGAGGGGAGATTGCCTGCCATGATTATAACGTCCAGTTTCTGTCTCGTTAGTGGTTAAATCATAAAGTCGCGGGGTTTATGCAACCTTTACTACCCATGTTTCAACAAAGTTTTGTCTTTTAATAGATAGTTAACGCCGGCTGGGATTACTAGGTTTGCATAAAACTTTTATTATTTGGCGGATTTCCGTCGGTAATTCGCTTTGAAACCGTTGATCCTCGCCGGTTGATGGATGCACGAATCCGAGAAACTGGGAGTGAAGCGCTTGTCGGTAAAGTTGTGAGATCATATTTGCCGCTTCGTTACCTACCGAT